>JBLIGH010000053.1:0-11777 GCA_047636855.1 Pseudorhodobacter sp. | reverse complement strand
ATCGGCAATAGCAAGGCTTTCGTTGATCGTTGCAATCAAGATTGCATTGGCCTTCTTCACCGCTTCGATATCAAAGACACCACGCTCCATTTCCGTGCGCACGATCCGGTTGGTCTGTTGCAGGTTTTCGGCGTTAGAGGTCAACAGCTCGTTGGTCAAATCATTGGCCGAACGGATCGATTCTGCAGCTTCGCGCGACCGTTGAATCGTGACCGCCTGCGCCAATTGCGTTTCCCAAAGCGGGACTGTGTTGACGAGGGTCGAGTTGATTTTGGTGACCAGGCTTTTATCATTTTCCTGCACCAAACGGATCGATGGCAGCGATTGCATTGTGACCTGGCGCGTCAGCTTGAGGTCATGCACGCGGCGTTCCAGATCATCCCGCGCCGACCGCAGGTCGCGCAATTCCTGCGCTTTCATAACCTGTTTGTCTTCGGGTACGGCTTGCACTTCGGCTTCCTTGGCAGGAATGTCCTTGGCGTCCAGCTCTTTCACCTTTGCTTCGCCTGCGGCGATATAAAGGGCCAGCTCGTCGTAAAAGTTCAGGGTCTTTTCATACAAAACATCAAGCGATTTGATGTCTTTCAGCAATGTATGTTCGTGTTGCAACAAAGTATCGGTGATCTTGTCGATCTGGTCCTGAACATCCTCAAACCGCGCCACGAAATTTGCGAAAGGGGCGGCACGGCCCAGCAGTTTTTCCCACCAGCTGCGGCTGCGACGCACATCGAGTTCGGTGACCGAGAAGCCGCGAATGGTCGAAACCATGTTGCGCAGGCTGTCGCCCGCCGGTCCCACATCCTTGTTCTTCACATCGGCCAGCATTTCTTGGCTGATAACTTGCAATTCGGCTTGCGCGGAAGAGCCGAAAGAGATGATTGATTGCGTGCTATCCATGTCGATTTCAGCCATGCGCTTGGTGATCTCGGCGGCTTGTGCGGCGGGCGCTTTTTCCAGCGGCACCAATTCGCGGCCCGGCTCGGGCAGCACAACGGCGGTGACTTTTTCGACTTCAGCCAAAGCGGCGACGGCTTTTTCTCGGGTTGTTTCGGCCATAATAAACTCTCAACTGGGGGCGCTAAGCGCGATTATCGGTTTTCGAAATTCAGACGCTCGCGCAGAACTTCAATCTCTACATTCAGGTCGGTGTGATTATCGTTCAAAAGGGCTGTGGTTCGGCTCGCAAAATTGGTTTCAAGATCGGTCAGCAGGGCTTCATAATCGGTGCGAATTTTTGCATCGCGGTTTTGGGCGTAAAGGTCGGCAAATTTCGCGGTCGCGTCACGGGCGCCTTGCAAATAGATCCCCAGATATTTGCGGGCTGCCGTCAAATCGCCGGGGTCACCTTCGACCGTGCGAAACAATTGGCGCGCAGTGTCTGCGAAACGGTCGACCCGCTGTTCCAACTGTCGGTCTTTGGCGCGCAGAATGGCATCTTTCATCGCGGTCAAATGGGCCTCGCCGGTCTCGACGGCTCGGGCAACGCGGTCGGTTTGATGCGCATCCATGCCTGCCGTGCCCTTGTCGCGCAGCGGGTCCAGCCCGAAAGCGATCATATGCAATGCGACACCAAGCAGGCCAAGGATCGCCGCGGTCCAAATCGACTGATCGGCCATATAAGCGCCAAGCCCCAGACCAAGCCCCATGGCATCGGCACCAATGATCTTGCGCGGAAGTATCGGCTTGCGAGCGACTTTGCGCGCCTCAAAGGCTTCTTGCGCAAAAAGACCCTCGCGAGTCATCGAGGCGGCGAACAGCATCAATGCAAAAGCAGCAAGGCCCAGGATCAAGTCGCCGGGTTCGCCCTGAAAGGCTTTCCAGACGAATATAAACGGCATCAAAAACAACAGGTTGGACTTGAAACCTGCTTTGGTGGCGCGTTTGCCATCGAAACTGTTGCGCGGGGTTTGTGCGTGCGGTTTTGCATCCGCGTCGGATGCGCTGCCATCTGGGCTGAACTTACCACCAAACCGCTGTGCCATTATGCTGCCCCCAACGCCGAGACATAGACGATCAGCGCAATCAACAAGCAAAATGCCGTCGTCTTGATCCCGGTCGCAGACATACAGCAGCCCCCTTGTAATGCACGAAAAGCAAGTTGCCTTTCCGGCGACTATAGACATCGCGGCCGCGCCGTTCCAGCCTGTTGAGCGGGAAAAGCACGGCTTTCTTCCCCGTAAGGGTGCGTATCCCTATGTCAGGACGGATTATTGCGCCTTGGGGCAGGGCGTGACTGTGGCTTGGAGCCGGGCCTTTTCGGACGTGGCGCGCCCGTTTTTTCGCGCGCAGCATCGGGTTTTTCACGCGGTGCGTCTGGCTTCGCGCGCGGTGCATCTGATTTTGGGCGCGCGCCATCGGGTTTGGTGCGCGCGATCGTTGGGCCTTTGCCGCGCGGCTGTGCTGCCTGAGTGCCTTGTGGTCTTGGCGCGACAGCATCCTCGGGGGTTTCACGCTGGCCCAATTGGTCGCGCAGCACGCGGGCTTTCACCTCTTCGACATCGCCGGGTTGCATATCGGCCAACCGAAACGGGCCATAGCTGACACGGATCAAGCGGTTCACCGTCAGACCTATCGCGGTCATTGCGCGTCGGATCTCGCGGTTTTTGCCTTCGCGCAAGCCGATGGTCAGCCAGGCATTCGCACCTTGGATCCGGTCCAGCACGACAATCATCGGCTGAAACCGTTCGCCTTCGACGGTCATGCCCTTGCGCAAAGGCACCAAATCGGGATCGGTCGGGTTGCCTTTGACGCGCACCCGGTATTTGCGCAGCCAGCCGGTTGAGGGCAGTTCCAGCTTGCGTTTCAACCCGCCATCATTGGTCAGCAGCAGCAGACCCTCAGAGTTGAGGTCAAGCCGCCCGATCGACATCACCCTTGGCAGATCCTCGGGCAGATGGTCGAAAATCGTGTCGCGGCCTTTCTCGTCAGAGGTCGAGGTCACCAAACCGTCGGGCTTGTAATAAAGCCAAAGCCGGGCTGGTTCCGGGCGGCCCACCCGCTCGCCGTCGACAGTGATCCGGTCACTATCAGTGACATTCAGCGCGGGGCTGTCGATAACCTTGCCATTCACCGCGACCTGACCCAGCTGGATCATCCGTTCGGCTTCGCGGCGAGAGGCAACGCCGGCGCGCGAAAGTACCTTGGCGATACGCTCGCCCTCTGGGGCTGTTTTGGGCGGGGTGGTGGGGTTTTGGGTCATGTCAGCTCTTTCAAAGCGGCGTCGTCGCAACGCGGCAAGCGTCGGGGGCTAGCTGTCCCCGAACCCCCAAGGATATTTGACCCGAAAAGAAGGGGCAAGGGAGGGATTGAAATATGTTTGCAAGCAGGGCAAGGCTTTTGCATGGTCGGATTTACCTCGTATATGGACATGGCGCTGCAAGAAGCGCGGGCAGCGGCGGCACGCGGTGAGGTGCCGGTTGGGGCCGTGCTTGTGGGGCCGAAAGGCGTTGTGGCGCGGGCCGGCAACCGGGTGCGCGAGTTGAAGGACCCAACGGCGCATGCAGAAATCCTGGTGATCCGGGAAGGCTGTCATGTGCTGGCATCGGAACGGCTGACCGGTTTCGACCTTTATGTGACGTTAGAGCCTTGCCCAATGTGCGCCGCGGCGATTTCGGCGGCGCGGGTGGCGCGGCTGTATTACGGCGCCGGGGACCCGAAATCAGGCGGGGTTGCAGTGGGGGCAAAGGTCTTTGCGCACCCGCAATGTCATCATGTCCCAGAGGTTTATGATGGCATCGGCGCACAGGCGTCTGCCGATTTGCTGCGTGGTTTTTTTGCAGGCAAGCGGCTGTAGCCAAATGCGCAGAGTCGCGAGACGCGCACCTGCGCCCAAAAAAGGTTTTGTTGCCCTTGCGAAACGCTGTCACAGGTTTTGCAAACCCTAGGTTGGTAAAAGGCCTGCGACTCTGTTAAGTGTGCCGAACGTGAAGGCCACAACCAAAGGGAGGCGCATGGTGATTTGTTTTGTATTCGAAATGCGACGCCCGCAGGCTTCCGTTTCCTCAGGCTTTACCGCCTCGCGATATCTTGGCAGCCGCCGCTAAATCGCCTTCCACTGCGCCGATACATCGGCATTCCCCAGATAAAATGACCTTTTTGCGCGTACGGTTTTGCGTTCGCCGCTTTGGGGTCCCTTTTCCAACACCCAATTGAGGATCCGGCAAGCCCAAGGGATGCCGGATGAGGTGGCACCATGAATATGGATCTGAAACTGCCCAAAGGACAGCTGTTGCAGGACGTCAAAAAGTTGATGGAGGCGCATGGCGTCGCGCGCGTTTTGCGGGCGGTTCTGGTTGCTTTGGTTCGGCGCAAGAAGGCTCGGTCAAACCGGTCAATGCATTTTATAGCCAGCAACCATTTGCCGCGCGACATCGGTCTGCAAGAATTGCCGCATCACGATTTGCCGCAACATCTTCAGAAAAACAAAAGCCTGTATGCGATGATGCCCAAAGGCGGGCTAGACCATTGGCGGCTGTAAACGGGATGAGGCGCGGATCTGTGGCAGGCCGCAATCAGATATAGAACACCCTTCGGAGGGCTTGTGGCGCATTCCGAAGGGTGTCTTTGTGCAAAATAGGCGCGGAATTGATCGCAATCGAGCCCCTTGCATTCGCGGGACCCGATATCGTTTTCTTATAGGCCAGGCAGCAAATTGGTGATGCTGCGCTTGCCGAATGTAGAGCCGCGCTTTGCGCCAAACTTGATGGTTGCGCCAAGCTTCACGTAAGGTTCTGTGGCGCTGCCCAAAGTGGAGACACTAAAATTCGTGTAGCCAAGTTCCGCCGAAAGGCTGGTTGTTGGGGTGAAACTATAGTCGGCATCAATGCTGTAGCGTGTCACTTCGAGGACATTGTCAAAGTTGCCATGATCAAGGCTTGCACCAAAGCCAACCGTATCACTCATAGCGTGCCGTCCCGAAATGCCGATAATTGTGCCGTCGGTGCCTTCATTGTCACCAATGGCCAAATAACCTTCGAGATCCAGCGCGCCAGCCTCGTGTCCAGCTTCAAGGCCAACGAAATCTGCAGAGCCATCAGAGACTTCATCACGCGCCAAGAACAACCCGAGCGAAGTGGTTTCATTCAAATGGTAAATGCCATGCGCCGCGATATTTGTGATATCAAGGTCGGATGTATTGAATTGGCTGAACGAAAGATCGCCCTGAATGGAAACGTCGCGGTTGAAACCAAATTCCATAGACCCTTCAAGGGATGTCTTCGAAAGGTCGGTGTCATCGGTGAATGCAGAATGCGATAGTGTCAACTGACCGCCGGTGATTTCTGCATGCGCAATCAAAGGCGAAAACGTGGCTGCGGCAGCAGCCAATAAGACGAAAACTTTCATAATAAGCCTGTTTTTTTGTGGCGCTCGAGCCGTGGTTAAGGTTTTTTTGTGCTATAAGCTTTTGATGTTACAGCTGCTACTACCTTAGCCCGAAAGCCAAATTATCGCAAGAAGCGTTTGCCCGGTCTGCCCAGAGTTGTGGCGTTATGGCCGCACGGTCGGTGCCTGGGCGCGGCGTTGCGCTTTCAGCCCGCTTGCACCCCGTGGTTCGCCCCGGTAAACGAGGCGAAAGCGATTGGAGGCCCTATATGTCGATTGATATTGCGACTGCGCGCAAAGTGGCAAAACTGGCGCGTATTCATGTGGAAGAGGCAGATCTGCCAGCCCTCGCCGGGGAACTTTCCGGAATTCTGGGCTTCATGGAGCAGCTCAATGAAGTGAACGTCGACGGGGTCGAACCGATGACCAGTGTGACACCAATGCGCCTGAAACGGCGTGAGGATGTCGTCACGGACGGCAATATCCAAAAGGCGATCCTAAAAAATGCCCCCGATGCGCGGGAAGGTTTCTTTGCAGTGCCGAAGGTGGTGGAATGACGAACCCCAATGAAATGACGATTGCAGATGCGCGAGACGCGCTGCGCAAGGGCGAGATGACCTCTGTCGATCTGACGATGGCCTGTTTGACCGCGATTGACGCGGGCGACGGGCTGAACGCTTTCGTGCATAAAACGCCCGAGATTGCGCTGGAACAAGCGCGCCTTGCCGATGCGCGGATTGCCAAGGGCAATGCGCCGTCAATGTGTGGCATCCCCTTGGGGATCAAAGATTTGTTTTGCACCAAGGGCGTTGCCTCGCAAGCGGCCTCGCGGATCTTGGAAGGCTTCAAGCCCGAATACGAATCCACCGTCACGACGCAGCTGTTCGGTGCGGGTGCCGTAATGCTGGGCAAGCTGAACATGGATGAATTTGCCATGGGGTCGTCGAACGAGACCTCGTGCTATGGCAACGCAGTCAACCCTTGGCGTCGCGGCAATGATGATACGGCATTGACGCCGGGCGGCTCGTCGGGCGGATCGGCGGCGGCAGTGGCCTCTGATATGTGCTTGGCTGCAACGGGCACAGATACCGGTGGCTCGATCCGTCAGCCCGCGGCTTTCACCGGCATCGTGGGCATCAAGCCGACCTATGGCCGGGTCAGCCGTTGGGGGGTTGTGGCCTTCGCCTCTAGCCTCGATCAAGCTGGGCCTATGACCAAATCCGTGCGCGATGCCGCGATCATGTTGGGCGCGATGTCTGGCCATGATGCCAAGGACAGCACCTCTGCCGATCTGGCCGTGCCGGATTTTGAGGCGGCTTTGACGGGTGACATCAAAGGCAAGAAAATCGGTATTCCACGCGAATACCGTATGGACGGCATGTCTGACGAGATTGAGGCGCTTTGGGCCGATGGCACGGCTATGCTGAAGGCTGCCGGCGCCGAGATCATCGATATCTCGCTGCCCCATACCAAATACGCTTTGCCTGCTTATTACGTGATTGCCCCTGCCGAGGCGTCGTCGAACCTCGCGCGCTATGATGGGGTGCGCTACGGGCATCGCGCGACTTTGAGCGCGGGCGATGGCATCACCGAAATGTACGAAAAGACCCGGGCCGAGGGGTTTGGCCCCGAAGTGCAGCGCCGGGTGATGATTGGGACTTATGTGCTGTCGGCAGGCTTCTACGATGCCTATTACAACCGTGCCCGCAAGGTGCGGGCCTTGATCAAGCGTGACTTCGACACGGTCTTTGCGGATGGGATTGATGTGATCTTGACGCCTACGACACCGTCTTCGGCTTTCGGATTGGGTGAAATGGCCGACGTCGATCCGATTCAAATGTATCTGAACGATGTGTTCACCGTGACGGTCAATCTTGCTGGTTTGCCCGGCATTTCAGTCCCGGTTGGGTTGGATAAGCAAGGGTTGCCCCTTGGCCTGCAGTTGATCGGCAAACCATGGGACGAGGCGGGATTGCTAAATCACGCCTATGTGCTTGAGCAATCAGCGGGCTTTATGGCCAAACCGGGCAAATGGTGGTAGGCACAATGCGTATCTATTCCCGTATCCGGAGTTGCAAATGACTGCGCCCAAAGCTGTTTTTCTTCTGCTCGCTATTGCGGCCTGCGCCCCTGCTGTGCCGGATTCCGGTGCAGGCGTCGGTTTCGGCAATTATTCGGAATATATCCGTGACCGCGAAGTGCAAGAACGACAGCAAGGCGGCATTGTGCCCGCAGCGCCCGTATTCTCGACCGAGCAGGTTGGGGCGGCACTGGACGCAAGCGAAAGCGGATCTGTGGCCGCTGTGCAATCTCAAAGCCAAATCGGCGCACAAGCAACAGCGCCGCTTCCGGCGACACGACCGCGCGGCAACGCACCGGACGGGATAAAAGAAGAGTTTGGCGAGGTTCGTTCTGCGAATGCCAAAATCTCGGATGAACAGGATTTCAACGCCGTCGCGGCACGCGAATCCATCGCCAGCGATAAGGAACGTCTTGCACGTCAGCGCGCGCAATATGAGATTGTGGTGCCCAAGGCGCTGCCGCAACGAACCGGCGCCAATGGTCCAAATGTTGTCGAATACGCATTGGCGACGCAGCATGCACCCGGCACACAGCTTTACAAACGCTCTTCTTTTTTCGCGAAAGATCCGTTGGTCGCTTGCGCCCGCTACAGAGCGCCGGATTTGGCGCAAGAGGCATTCTTGGCAAATGGCGGGCCTGAAAGGGACAAAGAGGGGCTTGACCCGGATGGCGACGGCTTCGCTTGTGAATGGGACCCGCGCCCGTTCCGGGCCGCTTTGCGCTAAACGATGGCTTCGCCGAATTTTGGGGCGCGGCGCAATGGGTTAACACCAGAATTGGTGGTGATCCATTATACCGCAATGGGCAGCTGTGCCGCGGCCTTTGCCCGGCTTTGTGACCCGCAAGCTGAAGTATCGGCGCATTATCTGATTGATTACGATGGGACTGTCATCCCCTTGGTTTCGGAGGCTGCCCGGGCATGGCATGCGGGCGCAGGGCAATGGCGCGGGTTGGATGATATCAACTCTCGGTCCATCGGGATCGAACTGGCCAACACTGGCGCAGAACCCTTCCCCGAGCCGCAAATGGCGGCGCTAGAGGCCCTGTTGCGCGGGATCATGCAGCGCTGGGCGATCGCGGCAGAAGGGGTCATAGCGCACTCGGATATGGCACCGGGGCGCAAAGCCGACCCGGGCGCGCGATTCGACTGGCGCCGTCTGGCGCTTGCCGGGCTTTCGGTCTGGCCCGAGGTGGGCGCAGCCCCTGCGAATGTCGACGATTTCGCGCGCTTGGTGCAAGGCTTTGGCTATCCTGATGCAGCACCTGAAACCTTGCTTGCGGCGTTTCGCTTGCGGTTTTGCCCTTGGGCCAGCGGCTCGATCGCCCCAACAGATGCCGTGTTGGCGCAAAACCTTGCCGCGCGCTATCCCCGTTGACCCCACAGCGCCAGAGGCGTAAGCGGTGCATCGCGCGGATGGCCGGATGACCGCGTGCGCGGCGTAGTCCTGCAAAGGAAACCGCCGCGTGCGAGGAAAGTCCGGACTCCATGAGGCAAGGGTGCCGGGTAATGCCCGGCCGGGGTAACCCGAGGGAAAGCGCCACAGAGAAGAGAACGCCCTGCATGTCAGGGCAATGGTGAAACGGTGGGGTAAGAGCCCACCGCGGACCGGGCAACCGGGACGGCACGGCAAGCCCCACCCGGAGCAATGCCGAATAGGGGCCTCGCGCGGGTGTTATCGGGCAACCGATCACGTCGCAGGGATGCTTCAGCCCAGAGGCCCGGGTTGGCAGCTAGATCCCGTCGGTAACGGCGGGGCCAGAGGAATGGTCATCGAAGGGGCGCAAGCCCTGGAACAAAATCCGGCTTACAGGCCATCCGCGCATCTCTTGCTAATCGGTTGATTTCGGACGCAAGACATTGTTTTTGCTTGGTGCCCCACAAAGCAAGCCGCCGCGTGCGGCGCTGGGGATATTTGTGCCGATCTTAAATCTTTTTGGGATTGCGCCTCTTTTTGGCATAAATATTCCCGCCGAAGGCACGCGCGCACCGCGTGTCAAAAAAGGAATATGGCGAAGGCATGCTTTTTGACAGTTTCGTTACGGTTTCGCAGTTGACTCTGCCCCCTGCACCGTTAAAAGGCGGGCTTATAGATTTCACCGGGACCTTTGTTCCCGGGCTGCAGGAGAAACGACTATGGCGAAGCCGACGACGATCAAGATCCGTCTGAACTCGACGGCGGGCACCGGGCACTTCTATGTGACCAAGAAGAATGCCCGCACGATGACCGAAAAAATGGTTGTACGGAAGTATGACCCGGTTAAGCGTGAACATGTTGAATATAAAGAAGGCAAGATCAAGTAAGATCTGCTGGTTAGACGAACACAAAAGGCCGTGCTGATGCGCGGCCTTTTGCTTTTGGGGGCATGACATGCAGCGGATCATGATCGTTGGGCAACCGGGATCGGGCAAATCCACGCTGGCGCTTGGTCGAAAGACAGGTCTGCCTGTCTACCATATTCATTGGCAACCCGGCTGGGTAGAGCGCGCTCGAGACCAAAAGACCCTACTGTACCACAAGGTTGAGGCGGGGCCTGCCTAGATATTTGAGGGTGGTCATTCGGCGACCTGGCGCAATCGCCTTGAGCGCGCAGATATGCTGATCTGGCTTGATCTGCCCATCGGGTTGCGCTTTTGGCGTATCGTGAAGCGCACCATTCAGTATCACGGTCGCGACAGGCCCGACCTTCCCGAAGGGTGCCGCGAAGGCTTTCACCACGAGACCTTGCCGTTCTGGCGCTTCATATGGCGCACGCGGGACCGCTCGCGGCAAAACCTGCAACGCTTGTGGGATGACGTGCCTGCGGCTAAGGCGCGGGTTCATTTAACCGATCCCAAGGCAATCAGAGCCTTTCTGAAATCGGATTTGCCAAAATGAAAAAGGCCGCCCAAGGGCGACCTTTCCAGCAGTGGTTTTTGGGGTCTGTTAGTTGCGGTTGCCCAAGAACGACAACAAGAACATGAACATGTTGATGAAGTCGAGGTACAGGCGCAGCGCACCCATGATCGCCGATTTGCCCAGCCAATCACTGTCGCCATGCTGTGCATGGGCGATGTATTCGGTTTTGATCGACTGCGTGTCATAGGCGGTCAGACCCGCAAAGATCAAAACGCCGATAGCCGAAATCGCGAAGGACAGCGCCGAGGACGCCAAGAAAATGTTGACGACCATAGCGACCAGCAAGCCGATCAGACCCATCATCAAGAAAGTGCCCATGCCGGACAGGTCTTTCTTGGTGGTATAGCCATATAGCGACAGCCCCGCGAACGCGATCGAGGTGATCACGAAGGTCTGTGCGATCGAAGTCCCGGTGTAGACCAGAAAGATCGACGACAGCGACACACCCATCAAAGCGGCATAGACATAGAAGAACAGCTGTGCTGCGCTGACCGACAAGCGGTTGATCATCGCGCTAAAGGCGAAAACCATGACCAGCGGCGCAAACATCACCACCCATTTCAACGGCGACATGTAAATGGTCGAGCCGATGCTTGTCAGAAATTTGCCATTGCTCATCTGTGCGACGGCCAAGGCTGGATCTGTGGTCACAGCAAGGCCCGAGATTGCCCAAGCAGCGGCACCCGTTAGCAACATGCCCACGGACATCAAGCCGTAAACTTTGTTCATATGGGCACGAAGCCCTGCGTCGATCGTGGCGGTGCGAGCGCCTGCACCGATCGAATTAATCGTCTGATAGTCAGCCATGTTAAGCCTCCGGTTACGTTCCTTGTTCGACCTTATTCGTATTCTGGTCGGATCACTAACGAATATCGGGGCACTGTGTGTTCATTTCAAGGAACAAGGCGGCAAAAATCCACCTTAAAAACGCGGTAATTTCAGAGTTTCTGCATTATTTCAGCCAATGAGGCGGTACATCCCAGATTGGACGTGCGGCTTCAGCGGCGGCTGCATCGCGCGAAAGGCCAATATCGTCCAACAGATGCGGGTCCAACGCTTTCAATTTGTGACGTTGGCGGGCGACTGACATCGCAGCCATAACCCAACCCAAGATCGGAAAACGGCGGCGGCGCGCTGCTATGTGGCTGCAAGAGGTATTGATCATGATCTTTTCCTTTCGTGATGAACTTGTGCTTTCGCATTCCAATGCTTGATTTATGCCCAAAACGAACTCATCATGGAAATAAATGATTGTTGGCCTTAACCGCACGGATATTGATATGGCACGAAATCTGGATACCTCTGCTTTGCGCGCTGTCGTCGCTGTGGCCGACGCTGGTGGGGTCACGCGTGCGGCGGGGCTGTTGAACCTGACGCAATCGGCGGTCTCGATGCAGATCCGACGGCTTGAGGAATCGTTGGGGGTGTCATTGTTCACCCGTGCCGCGCGCCGGATGAAGCCGTCAAGTGAAGGTG
>JBLIGH010000052.1:0-11884 GCA_047636855.1 Pseudorhodobacter sp. | reverse complement strand
CTCAAACCGGAATTGTTTAAGAAACAGCCATACTACCGTCCGGGATGTGACAGTTTCATTCTGTTCGCTGGTTTCACCATGAGACGATTCCGTTTGAACGGGCTGACCCCAATCTTGGACGATATCTGAAAAAGCTTTTTGGCAAACATTGAGCTAACGGCGCTTCGCCCAGCACAGCCGACCTTGGCCGAACATCTCTGTTACAACCGCGCCCCGGTTTGGGCGTCGAAGACATGCAGATGCTCTGGGTCGGGTTTGAGGTGGATCGTTTGGCCCGGGCTGAACGCATGGCGTTCTCGAAACACCGCCGTGATGGGCTGGCCTTCGAATTTCAGGAAAACCATCGTCTCGGCCCCAGTTGGTTCGACGACCTGGACTTGCATCGGCAGGCCATCTTGCGACAGGATCAAATGCTCGGGGCGCACGCCCAGCCGGACCTTTCCATCCCCGCGCGGCCCGGGGAAAAGCTGATCGGCAATTCTAACTTTGCCATCCGACATCTCGGCCTTCAGAAGGTTCATCGACGGCGCGCCAATGAACGTGGCGACAAATTCGTTGATCGGGTTGTCATATAAATCCAGCGGGGTGCCAACTTGCTCGATGCGGCCCGCTTGCATGACCACGATTCGATCCGCGAGCGTCATGGCCTCAATCTGATCATGGGTCACAAACACGGTCGTGGTCTTCAAGCGCTGATGCAATTGTTTGATCTCGGTGCGCATCTGGATGCGCAGCTTCGCGTCAAGATTGGACAGCGGCTCGTCAAACAAAAACACTTGTGGGTCGCGCACGATTGCCCGGCCCATGGCGACCCGTTGGCGTTGTCCGCCCGACAGATGGCGTGGCTTGCGGTCAAGGTAATCCGTCAGGCTCAATATCTCGGCCGCTTCTTTGACACGGCGGTCAATCTCGGCTTTGTCGGTCTTGGCAACCTTCAGGGCGAAGCCCATATTTTCCGCCACGGTTTTGTGTGGATACAGGGCGTAAGTCTGAAAAACCATCGCGATGTCACGCTCTGACGGCGGTAAATTGTTCACGACGCGTTCGCCAATCGCGATGGTGCCACCGTTGATCGGCTCTAGCCCGGCGATCATCCGCAACAGTGTGGATTTGCCACAACCGGACGGGCCGACAAGGGCCACAAATTCGCCATCTGCAATGTCGATATTCAGCCCATGTATGACCTCCACGGCGCCGTATGATTTGCGCACGCCGTCAATCCGAACGCCTGCCATTGTATGATTTCCCCCGCCTCAAACCTTGATGTTAGACAAAACCAGATACCCTGTCCACGCCCGAGCCGTGGCTTTTGTTGACTCAAAGTAAATATGGATCATACTCAAATTAAGTGGGGGATCGTAAGGCGCAGCACACTAAATTCACCGTAAAAATTCTGCTCTAACCATGCTCACTTATTGAAAAGCTATGATGTCGTCTTGGGAGGATGCACGTGAAAGTTGAACTTTATAATTACATTAAGGCCGCGCAAAAAATGAACCGTCGGCAGATACTGAAAGGGTCAGCCGCACTCGGGGCCACCGCGATGCTGCCGAAAATGGCATTTGCGGGTGCACATAGTAATCTGCGCGCTGAAATTCTGAAAATTCCGGGCGTTGGCGCAGGGTCACCCACCGATAGCGACTGGCAAAAAATCGGCGAAATGTGCCTTGGGGCAACGAAGGAGAACGTCGCCGAGGGCGAATTCGCCGGCGTTGAGCTGACCTTCATGGGTCTGAACAATCAGAACCTTCACAACTTTTTGTTCCGCGGCTTTCTGAAGGCTTGGGAAGCTTACACCGGCGCAAAGATCAATTGGATCGACTTGGCACAGGCCGACTATAACGCGCGGCTTCAGCAATCGATTGCAACCGGCACGGTGGACTTCGACATCATCGAGATGGGCGCGCCGTTTGAAGGTGACGTGCTGGGCAAGGGTCTGGCATCCGAGATGCCCGATTGGGTCAAAGAGCAAATCGACATGGATGATTATGTGGATTACCTCAAGGCGCCGGTTGGAACATGGGGCGGCAAGACCTACCGTGTCTCTATTGATGGCGACTGCCATACGTTCGCCTATCGTAAGGACTACTTCGGCGAGGGCGCCATCGGCGGGGCGCAGGTTCCGACAACATGGCAAGAGGTCAACCAAGTCTCGAAAGATCTGATCGGCAAGGAAGACCCGCTGACCGGATTGCCGGCGCACGGCTATCTTGACCCGCTCAAAGGGTGGGGCGGCTTCGGCTTCTACTTCCTTGGAAACCGGGCTTCGGCCTATGCCAAGCATCCCAACAGCCCCGCATGGTTGTTCGAGCCCGAGACCATGAAGCCCATGGTCAACAACCCGGCATGGGTGCAGGCCATTCAGGATGTGATGGACCTGATCGAAGCCGGGGCTTATCCCACCGACCAAATCAATGCCGATCCCGGCACGACCGCGTTCCAGCAGTTCCTGGCCGGCACCGGTTCCATGCTGATGTGGTGGGGCGATGTGGGCTCAAGCGCGCGGACCTCTGACACCTCTGTTGTGGGTGATGTGGTCGGCTTTGGCATGAACCCGGCGTCTGATCGGGTCTACAACGCGCAAGCTGGTGCTTGGGAAGAGACCCGCAACGAGGCCCCCAACATGGCCTATGTCGGTTGGGGCGTTTATGTCATGGCCACAGTCGACAGCGACGAAAAGAAGAAAAAGGCGGCATGGTCGGCAGCGGCCCATTTGGGTGGCAAGGACTTGTCACTTTGGGCGTCCGCCTATCCATCCGGTTTCCAGCCCTATCGCAACTCGCACTTCCAGTACGAAGAGTGGGAAGAAGCAGGCTACGACCGCGCCTATGTCGAGGATTACCTCGGTTCCAATGCCGACAGCTACAACCACCCCAACGCGGCCATCGAGCCTCGTATTCCGGGCATCTTCCAATACTACTCGGTTGCGGAAGATGAGCTGGCGAAGGGCTATGCCGGTCAATACGGTTCTGCTCAAGAAACAGCGGATGCCATCGCGGCCGCGTGGGAACAGATCACAGATCAGATCGGACGCGACAACCAGATTGCGGTTTATAAAGCCTCGCTGGGCATATGATCCGGGCAAGCTGAAAATGGAACGGGCTGCGCGATTGCGTGGCCCGCTTTCCCTCAAATTAAATCCCGCGAGGACATCATTGCCTTCTTTTGTTGCGCCTACCCCCCAAGCGCTAGGGTTTCCCTATGAGCGTTGAGGGCGATCTTCTTCACACTGTGACTGCGGACAATATCTCGGACGGGCGCAGGCGTTTGGGAAAGCTCATGGTTTGGGGCACAGCGCTGCTTTGCGTGGCAATAGCGCTTTGGCAAGCGGCGTTCGAGACGGGGCGTGTCGCCAGCGGTTTCGAGACATGGCGCCCGGTTCTTTATGCCTATATCCTTTGGGCCACCGCCCTATGTGCCGCACAAGTCGTGGTGAACGGCGAAAAGGGCAAGCGCACGCTGTTCGTCCTGCCTGCCGCCTTGTTCGTCATCAGCCTTGTCGTGTTCCCGTTGCTTTTCGCGCTTTATATTTCCTTTACCGATTGGAACCTTGCCTCGCCCAATGGGCCGCAGCCCAATGGCTGGGACAATCTGGTCGAGATGTGGTATGATGACTTTTACTGGAACGCGCTGAAAAACATGGTCTATTATGTGCTGGCCGTCAGCGTGGAATACGTGATTGCCTTCGGCCTTGCGCTTTTGTTGAACGCGCAAATTCGTGCGCGCAAGTTCTTCCGCATCGTGTTTCTTTTGCCCTTGATGCTTAGCCCCGTGGCGGTGTCTTGGATGATCGGCAAATCCATGCTGGAGGTGCGCTTTGGCCCGATATCACGCGTGATCCGTGAGCTTGGCGGAGAACCAAGCTTCTTTGGCAACCCCGAAATTGCCCGGCTCATGATCATGGCAATGGACGCTTGGACCTTCATCCCTTTCATGATGATCATGCTGCTTGCAGGTCTTCAGGCCCTCCCCCGCGAGGTCATGGAGGCCTCTAAAGTCGATGGGGCGTCGGGCTGGCAAAGCTTCAAAGAAATCATCTTTCCCTTGATGCTGCCGGTGTCTGTCACCGCCGTCGTGATCCGCATCATCTTTAAACTCAAGCTGGCGGATGTGATTATCAACGTGACCTCGGGCGGGCCCGGCGGGGCAACTGACAGCGTTACCAGCTTCATCTTCCGCGAATACCGTGACCGGTCCAACGTTGGCTACGGCACATTGCTGGCGATGGTCTATCTGGTCTTGATCGTGATCTTTATAACCCTGCTGTTAAAGCTGGTCAGCCGATGGATGGAGCGGCCCGCATGAGTGCAATTTTCAAAGACCACGAGGCGGGTCACCGCGCCAACACCAAATGGTGGGCCAGCCGCATCGCGATCTACGCTGCGCTGTTGATATGGACCGTGATCTGCCTGTTCCCCATTTTCTGGACGATCACCACCTCGTTTAAGCTGGCACCCGACGTGATGAAGGGCAACCTGATCCCATGGTGGGATTTCACGCCAAGATGGAAAGGTTGGGAATCCATCGGGTTGTCGCCGCGTCTTATGGGCGAGGTCTCGACCGTGCGCGAAGAGTTCCTCAAGCGGTTCTGGAACAGCACCGTTATCGCGGTTTCGGCCTCGATGCTGGCCGTCGTGTTGGGGTCATTGGCCGCCTACGGTCTGTCGCGGTTTAACTACCGGTTCGGGTTCATGCGAAATTCGGACATCTCGTTCTTTTTCCTCAGCCAGATGATCTTGCCACCGGTGGTCTTGGCGCTGCCATTCCTTGTGCTTTACAAATCCCTGGCGCTGCTGGACAGCCGGATCGGGTTGATCTTGCTGTACACTCTGATGGTGCTGCCAATCGTGATCTGGATCATGCGCGACCAGTTTCAGGGCATACCTGTCGAGCTAGAGGAAGCAGCCTTGGTGGACGGCTTGGGCATTTGGGGGGCGTTCGTGCAAATCGTGCTGCCAATAGCACTGCCCGGCATGGTCGCCGCGTTCATCTTGTCGCTTGTGCTGTGCTGGAACGAGTACTTTTTTGCGGCCCTTTTGACCGCTACAAACGCCACAACCCTGCCGGTGATGGTCGCCTCGCAAACCGGATCGCAAGGCATCAACTGGTGGTCGATGGCGGCGTTGTCTTCGGCTGCGATTTTGCCTTTGGTCGTCGTGGCAATCTTCCTCGAGAAATACCTTATAAAGGGCATGGCCGCCGGCGCGGTGAAATAGAATGCGTTATTTCACAGTTGGATGACGGCCCCGCACTTGGTGGGGATCAACGCGCATCATGTCGTGATCGCGGCGGGCTCGGTAGCGTTCAGAACATGCCTAAACTCATCAAAAGCCGTGTTGTGGTCAATCCTCACCGCTCAACTCTTTTGCGATGCTTTTGGTCTGGTCATAAAGCTTGCGAAACAAGGCGTGGGCTTTGTCATAGGTCGGGTTGCGCTGCGCAATTATAGTCTGTGCCACGGGGTTCCACCGCGATATATCTGCCCTTTCGACCAACCCTACGGCCATCGCCGCCAAAAAGGCATCGCCATAACTTGCCCCGGTGGTTTTTTCGCAGACAATCTGGTCGATGCCGGTGATGTCAGAGGTCGCTTGCAGCCACAGGGCGTTTTTTGTACCGCCCCCGACCGCTAGCAATCGCGCGGGGGCTTGGTTCAACGAAACAAATGTATCGGTGACGTGGCGGGTGCCATGGGCAATACCCTCGATCAAGGCGCGGTAGATGTCGCCACGGGTATGGGTGAGGTTCAAACCAAAAAGCGCGCCCTTGGCATGGACATCATGGATGGGTGTCCGCTCGCCCGAGAAATAGGGCAGCATCAGCAGGCCATTGGCGCCGGGCGGCGAGGCCGCGGCCTCTTGGGCCAAGGCCGCAAAGGCCGTGTCTTGTGGTAAATCGCGGGCCATCTGATCGCGAAACCAATGCGTCAGGGTGCCGGATGTGGCAAGACCCGCCATCGACGCATGCTCGCCTTCAAACAGCCACGGCGCGTACCAGATACGTGGGTCGGACACCCGCGACCCGGCCCGCAAGATTATAAAGATGGTAGAGCCATACATCATCATCATGTCACCCGGTTGATCGACCCCGACAGACAAAGCCTCTGCCGCCGCGTCAATGGTGCCAGCGGTCACAGGCGTCCCCGGTGCCAAGCCCGTCTGGGCGGCGGCTTCTTTGGTGATATGGCCTGCAATCTCGTTCGACCACATCAGGCGCGGTAACTTTTCAAGCGGCAAGATATCATCGGCCAGATCCCCCACCCAAGTCTGCGAGGTAACATCATAAAGCGGAGAGAAATTGGCCGCGGTGTAATGGTCGATGACCACCTGCCCCGTCAAGCGCTGCACAAGAAAGCTGGTAGATGACAGGATATAGGCGGTTTGGGCATAGATTTCGGGGCGGTGGCGCTTGAGCCACAGGATTTTCGACCCAACCGATTGTGAGGTCAACGCGTTGCCACATCGGGCAATAAGTGTCGCCTCGCCGATGCGGTCCGTCAGCTCGCGCACCTCGGCTTCAGCCCGCCCGTCCACACCGTACAGCACCGCGTTCATCAATGGGTTGCCCTGCGCATCGACCGGCAGCATGCAAGGTCCGATTGCGCTGGTGGCCACGGCCTTGATTTCCAACGGGTCAACATCGGATTGGTGCAAAAGCGCTTGGCAGACATGGACGAAATCACCCCACCAATCCTCGAGCGGGCGATGCTCGGCCCAGCCGGGTTGTGGCACCAACATTTTATGGGCGCGGGCGGCCTGTGCGTGGATCACGCCAGCCTCATCGACCAAAACGCCCTTGGTTTCATAGGTGCCGACATCAATGCCCAGCGTGTAGGTCATCAGGTGTAAACGTCCCGGTCTAAAGAGAAATCAGGGTCAATTTTGCCAATTGCGGCGTCCAGCAGTTTGGTAAGTGCCACAAGGTCGTTCAGGTCGCAGACCTCGCGGGCGGAATGCGAATACCGCATCGGGAACCCCATATCGATCGACGCCACGCCTTCGCCGACCAATTGCACATAGGACAGATCCGTCAGGACACCCACTTGCGCGCTACGCTGCAAAGGGATGCCTTGTGCCTTGGCGGCAGCCTCGAACAAATGGACCATCGCGGGATGGGGAATAACCCCATTCAATGTGCCGCGCCCGTGGAAGGAATACAGGCTCATCCCCGGCCCGCCACCCAGCACCACATCGCCGCGCGCCGCCATATCTGGCGTGTCCGTCGCAAGCATAAGGTCAAGCTGGATCGCGATGTCAGGTTGCAGTTTCTGCGCCAAAGGCAGCGCGCCACGCAGATTGAACTCTTCCAGCACGGTAAAGGCCAGATGCACCGGGGGGCCGTTTTTGCGACCTTTCAGCAAGCGCGCCATTTCCAACAAAACAGCACAGCCAGCGCGATCGTCAATGCTGGTACCAGTGATGCGGTCATCGGCCAACACGGTGGCATGGGGCGCATAGACGACCGGCGTGCCGATACGGATGCCCGCAGCCTCGACCGCGTCTGCTGACGCCATCCCGGTATCGACGTATAGGTCGGCGTAGGGTGTCACTTGGTATTTCTCGGACGGTGTCGTCGCATGGTGGCTTTTGTTGGCGATGATGCCGGGGACGTCTTTCCCCTCGGCCACGCAGATCAAAACCTCTTGCGCTGCCAAAGCGCGTTCCGGCACACCGCCCAACCGTTCCAAACGGATCAGGCCATCCGCTTCGATCCGGCGCACAATGAAGCCCAACTGATCCATATGCGTGAACAGCATCACGCTTGGCCCATGCCCGGGGAAATGTGCGACCAGATTGCCGAGGCGGTCAGACGTGCTTTCGATACCCATCTCGCCCAAGCGGTTTCGCAGCGCGCGCCGGACCCGGTCTTCGTGCCCTGAAAGGCCCGGAACCTGCATCAACTGCATCAGATCGCGTTTGATCCGGTCTTTCATCCGCGCGCCGCTTTGGCGCGCTGCATGAAATCACGGGCGCGGTCCGGGTCAATTGCATTCCACGTATTCCCGTCGATTTTCAGCGATGACCCAACGATGCAGCCATCCGCGATCGCCAGGATATCGGCCACTGTCTCGTGCTTCACCCCGGTATTTGCCATCACAGCGATGTTCGGCAACACCGCTTTCACGGCCTCCAGGTCGGACATCGCAGCGGCTTCCCCGGTGATCTGCCCCGAGACCAGAACCGCGTCAGGGATCGAGGAAAACACAGCGCTGCGTGCGCGGTCCGCCAGTGATCGCTGATCCAGAGAATGCGCAAATTCGGCTGAAATGTTGTAAAGCATCGCCATGTCAGGCCGTCCCAATCGGTCGCGATAGCGCATGGCCTTACCTGCGTCCGGTGTCCAAAGCCCCATGTCAGACGCGTAGGCACCCGTAAAAATCTCGCGCACGAATGCGGCGCCGGTTGCCGCCCCCAATGCAACAGTCGACATCGGATCCCACAGCACATTGACGCCAAAGGGGATCGTGATCTGGGGTTTCAACTGCCCGATGATCGCGGCCATTGTCGCCGTTGATGCGGTGTCAACGTTGAATTCGTAAGGCCGGTCATTCTCGTTGCCAAACATCAAGGCATCAAAGCCTGCGTCTTGAAGCGCCAACAGATCAGCCCGGGCAGCCGCGACAAGATCGAAAGATGCATCAAACAGCGGGGTGCCGGGCAAAGCCCCGATATGCACCATGCCAATGACCGGTTTTATGCCCCCGAAGATGGCTTTGAATTTCGCTGTCACTTTTTGGTTTCTCCCCTCATCAAGTCTATTGTCACCAAGCTATTCACGCAAAGGAAAACTGGGTTATGCTCCATGCATTGGTGAAGGAGATCGCAATGGCATTGAAGACACGGCACTGGGACAGGCTTGGGAATGGCGGGCTGACATTTACGGAGTTGGGGTTTGGCACAGCGCCTTTGGGCAACCTCTACAAAGCGATTTCTGATGTTGAAGCCCGCGCGACGCTTGATGCGGCGTGGGACGGTGGTGTCCGCTACTTCGACACTGCGCCGCTGTACGGGCTTGGCCTTTCAGAAACTCGGCTGAACCCGTTTCTGCGCGACAAGCCCCGCGATGCTTATGTCTTGTCCAGCAAGGTTGGTCGATTGATCCAGCCCTGCGCACCCGAGCATCGCGCGGGCGTGGGGAAGTGGTTTGACGTCCCGCAACGCCGCGAGCAATTTGATTACAGCTACGATGGGGTGATGCGGTCATTCGAACATTCCTTCTGCCGGTTGGGCGTCGCGCGGATCGACATTCTGTATGTCCATGATCTGTGTGTTTCCTCGCATGGGTCGAAAGAAGCTTCCGACATGCGGATCGAAGAGTTTTTTGCGGGTCGCGGCTATGACGCGATGATCTCGTTGCGGGACCAGGGGCTGATCACCGCCATTGGCGGCGGTATCAATGAATGGGAAGTGTGCCAGACGTTGGCCGAGCGCGGCGACTTTGATCTGTTCTTGCTGGCCGGTCGCTACACGCTGTTAGAGCAGACGGCGCTCGATAGCTTCTTGCCGCTGTGCGAGGCGCGCGGGATCGGCATTGTCACCGGCGGCCCGTACAATTCGGGAATTCTGGCAACCGGGGCGAAACCGGGGGCCTTTTACAACTACGATCCCGCCCCACAAGAGATCATCAACCGGGTGAATGCGATCGAGGCGGTCTGCAAAGATCACAACGTTCGCATGGTGGATGCGGCCTTCCAGTTTCCATTATTGCATCCGGCACATGTCGCCGTCATTCCCGGCGGGCAGGGCGTGGCCGAGATGAAGGGAAATCTGCAGGCAGCGCAGGCAAAGATCCCGGCAAAGCTTTGGGCAGATTTGAAAGCCAAGGGTCTGATGCGCGAAGATGTACCGACTTGAAGACCGCGGCACTTCAGCCCTAGTGGCGCGATTATGTCTGGGGGCCAAAGACAGCGTCAGTTTGAAGCGGCCGCCCTGACGCGCAGTCTTTCGTGGTTTGCAGGGCAAATAACGAAAGGCAATGAACGGCCGTCACCGGATCAAAACTGCGTGCGGCTTCTGGCGCCAGACACCAGAGGCCAAGTTAGGCCGCTGGCACCACCTGACGACCAATCTTGGACGCCTCAGATTTGAACGGATAGTTTGACAAACCGCGCCTACCACGCTGGGTTTGATCCCTGCGATACGGTTGGGCCAAGCGCGGGTTGGCGCTTGGGGCGTTAATACCCCAATGCGCAACCGTCTTTGCGTGGGTCTGATGCGCCCTGCAACACACCGCTTTCGTCCATCAAGATCGCTTGCGCGCCGCCGATTGGGTCCAACGGGATTTTCACGTCATGGCCCATTGCCGCCAGCTCTGCGCGGACCTGATCAGAATAGCCACGCTCTACCATCATCCCTTCAGCACGCGAGAAACTGCGGGGCGCGTCGATGGCAGCCTGTGGGTTCATCCCGAAGTCCAGCATATTGGTGATCAGCCGCGCATGGCCGTTCGGCTGGTAGGGGCCGCCCATCACGCCGAAAGGCATAATCACCCGGTCATTGCGCTTGATCATGCCCGGAATGATCGTATGCATTGGTCGCTTGCCACCGCCGACCTCGTTCGGGTGGCCCTTGTCCAAGGTGAAGCCTGCGCCACGATTCTGGAAAATGACGCCAAATTTGGTCGAGGCAACACCAGAGCCAAACCCGTCAAAAATCGAGTAAATCAGTGACACGGCCATACGATCTTTGTCGACCACGGTAATGTAGATGGTTTCCGAATGCACCGCCTCTGTCAGGGGGGCCGCTGCGGCCATGGCGTGTTTCGGGTCGATCAGCGCCGCCAGTTTTGCAGCGGTTTCGGGCGCAAGCATATGGTCCAGTCGCGTCATGTAATCTGCGTCAGCCATGAAGCGATTGCGCGCGTCATAGGCAAGTTTGGCAGCCTCCGCCTCGATATGCGCGCGTGCGGTGCCGAAGGGTTCCATTGCGGTAAGATCGAAGTGTTTCAAGATATTCAGCATCAAAATCGCGGTGGCACCGTGACCATTTGGCGGATGCTCGCACAATTCGATGCCCTTATAGGGGCCCGAAATCGGGTCGGTATAGGTGCAGGCGGTTGCCGCAAAATCCTCTAGCGTATGGGCCCCGCCGAAAGCGTTCAGCGAGGCGACCATATCCTCGGCGACTTCGCCTTCGTAAAAGGCCGCGCGGCCATCGCGGGCGATCCGGCGCAGGACTTCGGCTTGTTTTGGGGCGCGAAACAGCTGGCCGGGCTTTGGGGCCTTGCCGTCCAACAGATAAAAATCACGTGCAATGCCTTGCAGCGTTTTGGCGTCTTCCTCCCAGTCAAAAGAGGTGCGTGGGCCAACGGGGATGCCTTCGTCCGCATAGCGAATCGCGGGGGCCAAGCTGCGGGCCATGCCCAGCTTTCCCCAATCTTGCGACAATTTGCAAAAGGCGTCCACGGCACCGGGCACGGTCACCGGGTCGGCCCCGAATTTTGGCACAGCGTTTAAGCCGCGTGCGCGCAAGCTATCAGCCGTAAGGCCTTTGGGCGCGCGACCAGAGCCGTTCAGCGCGACAACACGCTCTTCACCGGCAGGCTTTAGCAAAACAAAGCAATCGCCGCCAATACCCGTCATTTGCGGTTCGCAAATGCCCAAAAGGACGGCACCCGCAATCGCTGCATCAACAGCATTCCCGCCTGCTTCAAGGGTTTCAATGGCAACTTTTGCCGCAAGGGGGTGTGACGTCGCACATAGACCATTGCTTGCAAATACGGCGGAACGCCCCGGAAGTTGAAAATCGCGCAATTCGTGTTCTCCTGCTTGTTAGACGCAAGCTAGGGCGTACGGACAGGATTTCCAAGGGGGGAGTGAACCTCGACGTTCCGAACTGGGTGGGGGCAATATTCCGAAACATCGAGGGAAGCTTTTATGCAGCTA
>JBLIGH010000051.1:0-11994 GCA_047636855.1 Pseudorhodobacter sp. | reverse complement strand
TCACTGATAACTTCCGCATCATCTCAGACCAAAACCGTCGGGTTTTTGAGTGAGCGGAGTATATCATGAATTTTTTTAGCAAATCGGCATAAATCAGGAAACATTACGCTTGAGGGAAAATCATACAGAGGCAAATTAGTCGCTCCTTCACGTGTCGACCACACCTAATCTATGCCTTCTAGCTCCCCACCGCTCAGGCACGCGGTTGGCTAACGCCAATCTCTTTCGCCCACCGTCACTTAAGATGGACAGTTAACTGTCCATCTTAAGTGCTGAAATAAACGCCTCTTGCGGGATCTCGACTTTACCGAACTGGCGCATCTTTTTCTTACCGGCTTTCTGCTTTTCCAGCAGTTTCTTTTTCCGGCTGGCGTCGCCGCCATAGCATTTCGCGGTCACATCTTTGCGCATGGCCGACAAAGTCTCGCGCGCGATCACGCGCCCACCGATCGCCGCTTGGATCGGGATTTTAAACATATGGCGGGGAATCAGGTCTTTAAGTTTCTCGACCATGGCGCGACCGCGCATATCGGCGCGGTCACGGTGGACCATCATAGACAGCGCGTCGACCGGCTCGTCATTCACCAAGATCGACATTTTAACCAAGTGATCCTCGCGGTATTCCGAGATCACATAGTCAAAGCTGGCGTAGCCCTTAGAGATGGATTTCAACCGGTCATAGAAGTCGAACACAACCTCGGCCAGCGGCAGGTCATAGACGACCATTGCGCGCGCGCCGGCGTAGGACAGGTCCAACTGGATGCCGCGACGATCTTGGCAAAGTTTCAGCACATCGCCCAAGTATTCGTCGGGCACAAGGATGGTAGCCTTGATACGCGGCTCGTCAATATGGTCGACATAGGTCAGGTCGGGCATGTCGGCGGGGTTGTGCAGATCGCGCACCTCGCCGTCTTTCATGTGCAGATGGAAGACGACCGAAGGGGCCGTGGTAATCAAATCGAGGTCATATTCACGCTCTAGCCGGTCGCGGATCACCTCGAGGTGCAGCAACCCCAGAAAGCCGCAGCGAAAGCCGAAACCAAGGGCAGCGCTGGTTTCCATTTCCGATGAAAAGCTGGCGTCGTTAAGCTGCAGCTTTTCAATAGCATCGCGCAGGGCGTCGAAATCATTGGCATCCACCGGAAAGAGGCCGCAGAACACCACGGGCTGCGCAGGCTTAAAGCCGGGCAGCGGGGTCTCGCAGCCTTTTTTCTCGTTGGTGATGGTATCGCCAACGCGGGTATCACGGACCTGCTTGATAGAGCCGGTCCAGATGCCGATCTCGCCAGGCCCAAGTTCAGCAATATCAACCATTTGCGGCTTAAGGACGGCGAGTTTATCAACACCGTAGACCGCATTGGTTTGCATCATCTTGATGCGGTCACCCTTGCGCACGACGCCGTCGATGACGCGGATCATCACGACAACACCGAGGTAGGCATCATACCAGCTATCGACCAGCATTGCTTTTAGCGGTGCGTTGCGATCCCCCTTGGGGGCGGGCAGACGGGTGACAATCGCTTCAAGCACGTCAGGGATGCCGATGCCGGACTTGGCCGAAATCATCACGGCATTCGATGCGTCAAGGCCGATCACATCCTCGATCTGTTCCTTAACACGCTCGGGTTCGGCGGCGGGCAGGTCGATCTTGTTCAGCACGGGCACGATTTCGTGGCCCGCGTCCAGCGCGTGATAGACATTGGCCAGCGTTTGCGCCTCGACCCCTTGGCTTGCATCCACCACCAAAAGCGAGCCTTCGACCGCGCGCATCGAACGCGAGACCTCGTAGGCGAAATCGACGTGGCCGGGGGTGTCAATCAGGTTAAGGATATAGGTTTTGCCATCCTTGGCGGGATATTCGATGCGGACGGTGTTCGCCTTGATGGTGATCCCGCGCTCGCGCTCGATATCCATGCTATCAAGCATCTGCGCTTTCATATCGCGTTCGGCCACCGTCCCGGTGAGCTGAATCAGCCGGTCAGCAAGGGTGGATTTACCGTGGTCAATATGCGCCACGATGGAGAAGTTGCGGATGAGTTCAAGATCGATCATCTGCCTGCTATAACCTGTCTTTCAAGGGGCGGGAAGGGGGATTTGTGTCTGTACGACAGCCTGAATTTCAGCCGAGGGCAGAGCAGAAAAATTACGCGCTATTCCGGCGTATTTAAGGTCAATTTCATATGGATGAAACGCGCATCTTCGCCGCCAAAAGCCGAAGAGTCGGTGTAGCGTTGAAACCCAAGGCTTTCATAAAGCGGCAAGGCCTCGACATGACGGTAAATCGCGTCGAGCCAAAGTGTGCGGTAGCCAAATGCACGCGCCTCCGCGACCACTGCTTGCGCAAGGCTGCGCCCAATTTTGTGCCCGCGCGCCGTGTCGCGCACATACATCCGGTTCAGTTCGCCATCCCCAGCACCGTGGGGCTTCAGCATCACCAAACCTGCTGGTTCGCCTTGGTGAAAGGCCAAGAAACACTCGCCTTTTGGCGGTAAAAAGTAATCGCCAAAGCGTTCCAATTCCTCGGCGACATTTCTGTCTTTGATGTAGCCATCAATTTCACCGGTCATTTCCGAGTAGCGGGATTTCAGAAAATCAAAAAACTCCCAAACAAGATTGCGGGCAGCCTCTATTTGTTCCGGGCTGCGTGTTTTGATGATTTGGTCAGGCATCAGGCGATCTTTCTATTGCGGTTTTGGCAAAAGCGACAGGGCACATCAAGCGGTTAGGTTGCGCGAACACCCCCACATCAGTCAAAAGAATTTCGATTATCAATCAAAAGCCTAACCCAATTCAAAAGGCCAAACGGCCACCCATTTATCCAACCGACAGCAGCCTCAAACCTGCCACGGGGCATCGCTTCACTTGCCCGTTGTGATAAAAGGCGTAAGCTGATCTGCATTATTGGACCAGTTTTTAAAGGCGCATTCAGATGGCAAAACCCGAAGAGATCGCGAAAAAGACCGCCGAAAAGTTCAAAGGCAAGAAGGCCAAACTTAAAAAAGTCAGTGCCGAGCCTGAGGGGACCAAAGGCAAAACCCTTTCCGGGCCAATGAAGGCCGCGCTAGAGGATAACTTTGGCTGCGACTTTAGCAAGGTCAGGATTCACACCGGTGGCAATGCAGGCGAGATTGCCGATGAATTGGGTGCGCGCGCCTTCACCATGGGGCCGAATATCTTTTTCAAAAGCCCATCCGACGCCGCAAACCCAAAGTTGATCGCGCATGAGGCTTGGCATGTCGTTCAGCAAGCCCAAGGGCGCATCCCGAAACTTCAGGCTGGCAAAGCCCTCGTGTCAAAATAACAGGCTTATATTGTGGCCCGATCTATTGCCGCCGCAAGCCATAGTGGCTCGGCGGTATATCGCCCATTCTTGCTGTATTTATTGAAAATTCTTGCCCGAATCGCGATAATGACCTGCAAATAACGACCAAGGGCATAGGGTAAACCCTGCTATTGGCAAATCGAGGCAGCGACATGACAAAAATCTTAATCACTACCGCCGTTCTGGCGTTTTCTTTTCCGATGACTGCTTTGGCTGGCCCGATTGAAAACGCTTGTTTGCGCTCTGATCGCTCGGCCTCCAATCGCCCGCTGTGCGGTTGCATCCAACAGGTCGCGGATATGACGCTGAAAGGCGGCGATCAGCGCAAAGCGGCGCGATTCTTTGCCGATCCTGATCAGGCGCAAAAAGTGCGTGTGTCAAAGTCCAACAGCGATAACGCGTTCTGGGCACGGTACAAGAATTTCGGCGAAACCGCACAGGCCTTTTGCGCGGGCTGATTACAGGCTTTTCAGGATGTTGTGACAACCTTGTTCGATCAGGTCCAGTGCCTGATCGAAGTTCCGCGTGTAATACGGGTCCGGGACTTCGCCCGATGACAACAATCTGATCCCTGTCGTGCTGCCTTTAGGGCGCTGCCGTTCCAGATCGCTTTGCACCGATGCATCCATCGCCAGAATCACATCGAACCGATCAAAATCCTGCACCACAAATGCCCGCGCCTTCAGCCCCGTCAGGTCATAACCCCGGACGGCAGCGGCCTTGATCATCGGGCCGTAGGGCGGGTCGCCAATATGCCAGCCGCTGGTGCCGCAACTGTCTATTTGCACCGCACATCCCGCTTTAGCAGCCATATCACGCAATACGACTTCCGCTGCGGGAGAGCGGCAAATATTGCCCAAACAGACCATCAAAACTCGTGTCATTGCCGCCCTCCTTTGCTTTCTATCAGGCTAATGTAATTCGCCTTCAACGGTCAAGGTCACTCTAATATTTGCGTTAAACCTCAACGCGCTACCGTGCCGTGACCTACCGGCTGCCATCAGCGATTATTATCTACTGGTACCTCAATCACAACATCGCCTGCGGTCTCGAAGGTTAGGGTCAATGTGATCGCATCGCCATCAGCCAAAGGCGCTGTCAGCCCCATCAGCATGACGTGATCCATCCCTCGCATTAATGCATGACGGTCCCCGGCCCCGACCGCGATTCCACCTTCGATCTCGCCCATCGACATCACGCCGTTGGCATCTTGCGAATGGGTGTGCAGCTCTACCCTTTGGGCCGCATCGGACCTAACGCCGATCAGGCGGTCTTCCGTAGCACTGGTATTTTCGATGGTCATGAAGGCTGCGGCGGTGGTCGCGCGAACGCCCGTGACACGCAGATAAGCATCATCAACGGTAATGCCATCCGCCAAAGCCGATGTGGCAAAGAGCGGAAGCGCCAGCAGGCAGCTGGCAATAAACAGGTTGGATTTCATGAGGGTCGCCTTTGGTTGCTTGAGATATGACGGATGAGACGGTCAGAGCAACGCAGGGGGGCCACGGGCCGGGTTCGCAACGGTTTGATGGCTGGTCAATGTCAGCGCGGTGAATGGTAGGGCGATGCGCTTGGCCCCGTGCAACAGCAGCGTCAGCGCAGGAAGGTTTGGCGGAAGATAGCTGACCAGTCCGGCAAGGCAATCGGGGCAAAGATGAACCGGCCCCACCGGGTTGCCATTTGCATCCAGCGTGATCGTCGTGGTGCCGTAACCCGCACAGATCACAATTTCGCGGCTGCCATAAAGCGCCGCTGACTGGGCCTGAGCAGTCGCCAAAGTGACAGAGCTTACCGCAAGGGCAAGGCAAAGCCAGCTCACGAACAAGGGTTTTAGTCGGCGCATCATCCCGGCATAGTATCCGGCCCATGCCCGCTGCAGAAGCGCCAAAAGCGCGCAGGCAGGCAAGAACCCGCCAAGCAGGTTATGAGAAATCAAAACGCAAAAAGCCCCGCGAAGCACGGGGCCTTGCTACCGAGTTGTTCGCAATCAGGCTGCTGCCTGAGCCTTAACCAACTCTTTTTTGATTTTCAGAGCTTTCGGCGAAAGCTCGTCATCTTTGGATTTTGCCAAGAACGCATCCAACCCGCCGCGGTGATCTACCGTGCGCAGGGCCGCTGCGGAAATACGCAGCGAGAAGGATTGACCGAGCACGTCCGAAAGCAACGTCACATCGTTCAGGTTCGGCAAGAAACGCCGACGGGTTCTGTTATTGGCGTGGCTGACATTGTTGCCAGACATTGGGCCTTTACCGCTCAGTTCGCAGACACGCGACATAGTCGTGATCCTTGTAATGAATACCCCTATCGGGCATCTTTTCAACATCAAAGGCGCGGCCTTGAGGCAACGCACCGAATTCTATTCGGGCCGTTTAGGGGGAATCGCTGGCGAGGTCAAGCGGACAAGGGCGCCGCTCGCCAAAAAACCCGTTCAAGCGCCAACGCCCGCTTGCGGTAACAGCTGAACACCGTTGATTTGCCAACCATCGGGCGTTTCAACCATCTGATAATCCAGAACATGCGCGTTGCCGGCTTGGTCCGTAACCATCACGCGTTGCCACAAACGCCCCGCCACTTCGCGCAACTCCAACATGCGCACAGACATGGGCCGATGCACCATCGGAAAGCCATTGCGTACCATAGTGCCAAAGTTTTCCGGCGTCTGAAACAGGCCTTGAATATTGGGCGAGGCATAGGTGAAGGCGCGGGCAAAGTCATCGGCGCGGAAGGCATCAATCTGATTGGTAATCGTCGCGGCAATCCCCGCATTCGGGGCCTCTTGCGCCGCGACAGGCCCTGAAAGCCCAAAAATCAGCGCGATAGTCCAGACAATTCGCAACATGCTAAAGCCCCTTCTTTGCGATCTCTTCGGTAAAAAAGTAGCGCAAGACGCTGAAAAATCAAACGCAAGGCAAATCCTGCCGCCAGAAGATGTCGCGGGGTCCGGGCAAGACCCCACGGATCTTATCAAGAATGCTGCGAGAAAGGTTACGCCACCAACTCGCCTTGCAAACCACGGTCCAGCAGCGCAAGCGTCTCGGCCACACCATAAAGGGCAATGAAGCCGCCAAAGCGCGGGCCTTCCGAGGCCCCCAAAAGCACCTCGTAAAGCGCTTTGAACCAGTCGCGCAGGTTTTCAAAGCTGTGATCCTTGCCGACGGCAAAGACCATGCTTTGCAGCGCTTCGGCATCCAAGCCCCCATCCCATGCCGCCAATCGCGCGCGCAGATCGGCCATTGCGGCGGCCTCTTGATCATTGGGCAGACGGAACGTGCGGTTGGGCGCAATCTTTTCGGCGAAATAGCGCACGGCATGGCCTGCTGCCGCATCCAGATCGGGATGGGTTTCTGCGCTCGCCTCGGGGGCGTAGCGTTTGATAAAGCCCCAAAGGCCCGCCGCATCCTTAGCCGCCGAAACCGATGCAAGATTGAGCAGCATCGAAAACGGCACCACCATTTTGCTTTCCGGCGGGTTGCCAGAATGGATGTGCCAAACCGGATTGTTAACCTGCTGATCCTCTGTCTGGCCAGCATAGGCGCGAAGTTGCTGATGATATTCATCGACCGCACGCGGGATCACATCGAAATGCATCCGCTTTGCGGTTTTGGGCTTTTGATACATAAAATACGACAGCGATTCTGTTGCGGCATAGCTCAGCCACTCGTCAATCGTCAGACCATTGCCCTTGGATTTAGAGATTTTCTGACCCTCTTCGTCCAGGAACAACTCGTAGGTCATATGCACAGGCTTACGCCCGCCCAAAACTTCGCAGATCCCATCATAGATCGGAGTATTGGTGGAATGGTCTTTGCCATACATCTCGAAGTCCACACCGAGTGCCGCCCAGCGCGCACCGAAATCGGGCTTCCATTGCAGCTTCACATTGCCACCCGTCACCGGCAGCGTCCATTCGCGGCCCGTCTCATCATCGAAGGTAATGGTGTGGTTGATGGCATCGACATGTTTCATCGGCACATACATGACCCGCCCGGTTTCGGGGTGGATCGGCAGGAAGGCAGAATAGGTTTGCTGACGCTCTTCGCGCAAGGATTTCAACATGATCGCCATGATGCCGTCATAGCGTTCGGTGCAAAGCCGCAGCGTGTCGTCAAACTTGCCGGATTTGTAGAACTCGGTCGCCGAAATAAACTCATACTCAAAACCGAACGTGTCCAAAAACCGCCGCAGCATCGCATTATTATGCGCACCAAAGCTGTCATGTGTGCCGAACGGATCGGGCACAGAGGTCAGCGGGCGTTGCAGGTTTTCATACATCATCTCTTGCTGCGGCACGTTTTCGGGGACTTTGCGCATACCGTCCACATCGTCCGAAAAACAGATCAGACGGGTCGGGATATCCGAGATCACCTCGAAGGCGCGGCGGATCATCGTGGTGCGCGCAACTTCGCCAAAGGTGCCAATATGCGGCAGCCCCGATGGACCATAACCGGTTTCAAACAGCACATAGCCTTTTTCTGGCGCTTTTTTGTCAAAGCGTTTAAGGATGGCGCGGGCCTCTTCAAAGGGCCAGGCTTTTGATTTCATCGCAGCATCGCGCAGGGCAGACATATGCCTCATCCTCATCATCCAGATGCGACAACACCGCGCCGCCGCAACTCGCCTCTCCTATTGCCCCGACGGGCTTAGGTCAATAATCTGCGCAACAACTGAACCCGGAAGGAATCCCAGATGCCCGACATCTTACCCTCGATGACTGCCCAGGATGCGCTGCTTGCGGTCATGGTCGCGGTTTCCGCATCGGACGAGAATGTGCGGACATCGGAATTGATTGCAATTCAGCGTATCGTGAATCATCTGCCGGTTTTTGCCGATTACGATGCGGACCGGTTCCGCCAGATCACGCAGATGGTTCTGGACCTGTTTGAAGAAGAAGACGGGCTGGATGCGTTTTTCGGTCTGATCATGGATGTGCTGCCCGAGAAGCTATTTGAAACGGCCTATGCATTGGCCTGCGATGTGGCTGCAGCTGATGGCATGCTTCATGAATCCGAATTGCGTATGCTGCAAGAAATCCGCGACGAGATGTCGATTGATCGGCTGCATGCCGCAGCAATCGAACGCGGTGCCCGGGCGCGACATATGACCATCTAACGTCTAACGTCTAACAGGCAGGGCCAAGACGCTTGGCCCCGCTTTCGCACACAAGCCCGACACGCGCTTTGCAGCGCACCCTGAAGGCGGTGGCTTCGGCTTTTCCAAGGTGTGAAACCCCGCCGCAAACATCTTATGTTTAGACAGTTCAGGATCGGCTACTGCGGGCGTCGTGAATGTTCCCAAGCTTCAGGTCAAACGGAACTGCCGGTGCGTGCCATCCGGTCTCGCAGCCGTTGCCGCGGCGCGGTCGGATCAGCAGCATCTTGCAAATCCAGTTCCATCTCTGCCAGCCAGTTTGATTGCGCGGCACAGCGTTGTTCGCTATCTGCTAGGGCGACACGCAGCCACTGGATGTCAGCTTCATTCGAGCGACGGTCAAGTTCAGAATAGCTTAGCCTGCGACGCAACTCCCAGCCGGCCCAAGTGCCAATACCCAACGCAACAAGAACCATCGAAAGTATCATGGGCTGAAAAGCATCGGATACTTTGCCCATTTTAACGTTACCCCTTAACTGAAACAAGCCCCCAGCGAAACAATGGCGTGGGTTTTGCAAGATTATGCCAAGATGGTCGCAATCGGTCTAGCCTTGCAAAAGTAATCGGCAAGATGCCGCCTCTAGGTGTAAAGCCCTGCCCAGCGCGTGATCAATTGCGCCTGCAATTTTCGGGCGCGGCGTGTCCATTGCCGACCACCCTCGGGCTGCTCGCGCTCTTGCTTTGCCAACCGGTCGCGACGCGGCGTATCGGCACTGAAAATCGCGAATGTCAGCTCTGGCCCTTGCGGCGGTCGAATGTAGCCTGCAAGGCCCGAGACAAAGTTCAACGTGCCAGTTTTGGCGTGAATCCGCACCGGATGGTTCTTGATCTGTTGGCCATTTTCATCCCGAACACCTTGTTCACGCAACAGATTTGGCATGGCGGTGTCGCGCGCCGCCCGCAGCGCTTGCACCATTTCCGCCGCTGCAATGCGACTGGCGCCGCCCAGCCCAGAGTGATCAACAAATCGCATCGACGCCGAATGCCGCGCCTCGGCCCAGTCCGACATGCTCCCGGCTGAATCTCGTAGGGTACCCGCGCCAGAAGCAGTCAAGCCAATCACTTCCGCTGTGATATTCGTCGAAAATCGCAGCATCTCGCGCATCACATCCCCCAAAGGCTCGCTGCGCCGCTCGGCCAAGGTTACCGCTGCAGGCAGCGCTGTGATCAGTTTTACCGGTGGTAAAGTCAGCCCATGCGCGCGCATTAAAGTGGCAAAAACCTCGGCGGTGTAAAACTCTGGGTGCCGCACCGGTAACCAGCGGCTCCCGCCATTGCCAAGCGCGCGTGCCGAGACCGTCCATTCATCCAAGTCTTGCCCATTTTTAAAGGTGAAAAGCGGGGCATCACGATCCACAGCCTTAATTCTGGCCATAGCAACGCGCGGAAAAAACCGCCCGCCCCGCGCATCCATCCCAAGTTCATAGCCCTTGGCGCTGCGTTTCCACTCAAAATTCACCCGATTGAAATTCAGGTTCAGGCCCGAAATCGCGGGGTTATAGCCAACATGATCTGGCTGATCGCGGTCGATCAAAGGTAAATTCGGAAAGCCGCCGCCATAAGCAAGATAACGACCCGATATTTCCGTGATACCGCGCGCAGCAAGGTTCGCGGCCAATGCACCCAAACCGTCGGTATCCAGCGTCGGATCACCCGTGCCGACAAGAATCAGATCCCCCTGCAAGCGCCCCGCCGAAACAGGCCCCGTCGCCATCACCCGCGTTGCAAACCGGTGCTGTGCGCCCAAACGCTCCAGCGCATAAAACGCCGTCAGGGATTTCGCGACCGAGGCAGGCGGCAGTTCCGCTTTGGGGTTCATCGCCTCTAAAACCTTACCGCTTGCCGTTTCGGCCAGCACGAATCCGACAGTGCCGCCCAGCTTGGCCGCTGCGACGATTGCCTCTGCCCCGGGCTTGCTCTGCGCTTGCGAAAGGCTGACCTCCGCCATGGGTCGCGCTGGTGGGCGCAGCGATTTAGACGGTGCTTCAGCGCAACCCGGCCCAGCCGCGCTCGCGATCAATCCCGACAGAACCCAACGCCTTGAAACCATAAATCCACCCCACGAATTCCTGACAGCGTAGCCTCAGTTGCGCTTCCCTTCAAGCGATCCCGTCACTGCGTTCTTTTCGACAAAGATATCCCGAGGGATGCGCCTCAAGGCAAAGCGGGGGCCAGCGCGCCCACTGACGTGTCCCCCACTGTCGCGCCAGACCATTCTCCGCGCGCCCGGATCGCCGAGGAAGAGGCTTTCATCATCGGAATATTCACAAAACACCAGCAGGGCGCTGCTTTTTGCCCCAAAAGCTGCGCTTGCCCCGGTTTCAACCGCGCCGACAAAAACACTTCCGCGGCTTTCGACAAACGCGCGCCAGACCGGCTACCGGGCCGCGCCAGAACGCCAATTGGCACCCGGCGCATGATATCCCGCCAATGGTCCCACTTGTGCAATTGCGCCAAATTATCCGCGCCCATCAACCAAACAAACCGTACACCGGGATAGCGTGTTTGCAAGGCGCGTAATGTCTGGGCGGTGTAGCGCGTGCCAAGCCGCGCCTCGATATCGGTGATCACGACGCGGGGATGCTGCATCACTTTACGGGCTTCGGCCAAACGCGACGCCATCGGGGCCGGCTGGCGCACCTTCAGCGGGTTGCCGGGCGTCACCAACCACCAAACCCGGTCCAAACCAAAGCGGCGCAGCGCTTCGCGCGTCAGATGGGCGTGACCTGCATGTGCAGGGTCAAATGACCCGCCCAAAAGCCCGATTACCATCCCCTTTTCCGCCCTTGGATATCCTAGCGCCAAATCTGCCTCCGCCGTCATAGACCGGTGATATAGGCGTCCCGCATAAGGCAAACCCCTCCGAAAACAAAGGGGCAAGGCACGCGCGCCTTGATCCTATCTCTCCCCCTTCAGGCTGTGCCCGACCCAACGACCGAAACGGTTACCCCCAAGGGCCGATGCTATCAGATCATCCGCACTCTGCACCCTCGCGGGTTTTCGCCCATCCCTATGCACCTGTCTCGCAGTCCCAAATGATTTTAAACTGAAAACGGGCACTCAAATAAGATCAGGCTAATAATAGGCATGCAATCTTTGTATTTCAAACTTACAAATAAAATTCAAAAACTTAAGGATACAGCCCCACAGGTTACGCAAGTGGAAAGACCACGCTGCCGCGCATTACTGCACCCGGGCGCAAAACCTGCGCGCACCAACCGCCATGGCTCCGCATCGCGGAATAACCGCCCGCGCCCAAAACCTCTTCCATCCGGCTGCACGGCGCTCAGATCCCAGTCACCAGCAACACCGCATCGCCAATTTGAACTTCCCGCCCTTTCAGTGCCGCAAGATTAAGCCCACTAACAACCAGATTACGCCGCAAATCACCCGGCGCCACTGGACCGGGCCCCAGCATCGCGCCAATCGCCGCAAGATGCTCCGACTGGATCAAGGTCACTGCGCGCTTGCCTGCTCGCCCATGATCCCCCTCCAGCCCGTCATGGCCGATCTGCACCCGCTCG
>JBLIGH010000050.1:0-12077 GCA_047636855.1 Pseudorhodobacter sp. | reverse complement strand
CGCCTTGAAGCGGCGCAGCAAGCGTTGCCCTGCGGCTTGACCCTTATAGGCATGGCCAAAAAAGAGATGCCGATGGGTCAGCGGTGATCCGTCTTCCGGCAGCTCTTTCAGCCCAAAAATCACCGCATCGGCAGGGGCCGTGGGCCAGGAATTTTCCGCCGCAATGGTACAACCCGCAGCCTTGTAACCTTCAATCCCGATTGAACGCACGGCGCTTTGCTCGACCGTCACCGCAAACCCAGCGGCAATCAATGCCGCGGCCCCTTTGGGCGTCAGGCCCACCCGCTCTTCATTCGGGCGTTGCTCGGCGCGAACCCAGATATGCATCATGTTTTATCTCTATTCCTACTGCAGTTGCGCATAGCCGCGCTGTGCTGCACGCTTTTGCCAGCCTTCGGAGGCAAGGCAAGCGTCGCGCAAATTGGCGAACCATGTTATCCGTCTTTGCCCGGAAACAGCGCCCGGACGCCCCTGCATTCCCCATTCGCGCAGCACAGAATACTCCCCGAACAGGTTATAGGCCACATCCACCCGGTAATACCGGCGCATGCCCCCTTGATTGCGCAGCATATGGAAACCGATCATTTCCGCCCCCCTGCTTGGTTTCGAGCCCCAGAGATACCAGATTATAGGCAGAGCAAAAGGGGGTGGCGGTGAAAAGACGGAAACTGATTTTGGCCACGGCGGGTGCGGCAGCCCTAAGCGTTCCCGCACTTGCCCTGCTGTGGCGCCACAACAGCGCCGCCGCACTGACCCCTGAAGAGCTGGCAACACGTTATGCCCAACCCTTGACCTCGCCTAAGTCTGGGCTGGGCTGCTTTCATTTGGGCCATAGCCTTGTGGGTCGCGACATGCCCGCAATGGTCCAGCAACTCGCCACAGCGGCGGAATTTTCGGCGCATAACCATGCCAGCCAATTGGGTTGGGGCGCCTCGTTGCAGCAGCATCAACAAGCACCATCCGATATCCCCGGATTTGACACCGAGAATGCGCATGACGCCCATCGCCCAATCGGCACAGCACTTGCCTCTGGGCAATTCGACGCGTTCATCCTGACCGAGATGGTCGAAATCCGCGACGCCATTAAATACCATGACAGTGCCCGCGCTTTGGCTTTTTGGGCAAAGGCCGCGCGGGCAACACGACCAACTGCACGCGTCTATCTTTACGAGACATGGCACGAATTGACCGATCCCGAAGGCTGGCTGACCCGGATCGACAAAGATCTGGCGCGCTATTGGGAAGCGGCTTTGCTGCGCCCGGCAATGGCGCAACCCGGTGTTGGCACCATCCATCTAATCCCCGGCGGCCAATCGATGGCAGCCGTCGCGCGCGCAGCGGAGGCGGGTCAGATTGACGGTCTGAACCGGCGCGAAGACCTGTTTGCGCGCAACGCCCAAGGCGACCAAGACCCCATTCACTTCAATGATATCGGCGCCTATGTCGTGGCCCTGACGCATTTCGCCACGCTATATCATCGCAGCCCCGTGGGCCTGCCGCATAACCTGTTGCGCGCCGATAAAAGCCCAGCCTCTGCCCCATCAGAACTTGCAGCACGGGCGATGCAAAACCTAGTCTGGGGCGTCGTTACAGGCTATACTGCGACGGGTGTGGCGGGGTAATTTTTCTGCCACAATGTTTGTTTAAGCATGTGCGCTAGCGGAGTTTAACCCATGTCCTTTTTTGCGCTTCTGGCAGATATTCTTTACGTCGGGCACAGCCTCGTCGGCCCCTCGCTGCCCGCGATGGTAGAGGCTGGCTTGCGTCACCAAGGCACGCCAGCCGTGGTTGAAGCTCAGGTCATCAACGGCGCGCCGCTACGCTTTTCATGGGACAATTCAGTCGATGGCGAAAATTTCGACGCCCGTGCGGTGCTGCCAAAAGGCCAAACCAGCGTTTTGATACTGGCCGAAGCGACCCCCTTGGCTTCGCAGGTGCAATGGAATGACAGCGCGGGCCAAGTTGCGAAATTTGCCGAGGCGGCATGGCAGGCGCGGCCCGATACGCAGGTTTATATCTACGAGACATGGCACAGCCTCAAAAGCGGGCCAAGCACGGAAATCGACGGTGACCCCGGGGCCAACGTGCCGTGGCGTGAACGGCTGACAGCCGATCTGCCACTGTGGGAGGCATTGACGGTCAAGGCCAATGCCAACCGCCCAAAAACAGCCCCTTTGACCCGCGTCATCCCCGCAGGACAGGCCATGGCGCAGCTTGCAGATGCGATCGGGCGCGGCGAGGTTCCGGGCATCACGGCGATTGATCAACTGTTTGACGATGACATCCACCCTGATGGTCGCGCGCTATATTTTATTGCTATCGTGCATATCGCGGTGATCAGCGGCAAAAGCCCGGTGGGTCTTCCGCCCAAATTAACACGCCAATGGCTTAGCCGCAGCGCCGTCATCACCGACGCGCAGGCCGCCGCGTTTCAGCGGATTGCCTGGGCCACCGTGCAAGATTACCGCAAAGACGATGAGGCCCGGATCGCAACCCTCGCTCAATCGGCGGCCGCCGGCCCTGCCCCCCAAGCCATTCCGATTCAAGCCGCCCCAGTGGAAACCCGCGCGGCGGTAACACCGGTTCAAACGCCCGCAATCGCCACATTGCCCCTCGGTGATCCGCCGCGTGGCGTGACAAACCCCAAGCTGTCGCTTGGGCTTGCCGGGATCAGTGATTGGTCGGTGCAGCAACCCTTTTTGGACGTGATGAAAACCGCGCGCCCTTGGTTTGGGCATCTGCCCGGGCGATGGGGTGGCTATGAATTCGACGCTTTGCAGGCGGGCGGGCATCTGGATGCCGCCCTTTGGCCGCGCCGCATCCCGGCAGAGGTCACCGGGCTTTCGACCCTGTTTCTGACCGATCTGCCCGCCGATGCGGGCTTTGTCGCCGGGCGCTACGTGCTGCGCTATACTGGGCGCGGCGAGTTGCGTCTGGAAGGACGCGCGCAGACAGTGGAAGCTGCGGCAGGGCACATCGTATTTGACTATACACCGGGCGAGGGCGGCGTGATTTTGACCCTTACAGCGACAGATACGGCCGACCCTATCCGCAATATTACGGTGGTAAAGCAAGCGCATGAAAGCGCGCTGGCCGCCGGGGCGATCTTCAACCCTGACTGGCTGAACCGCATTCGCGGCACCCGTGCTGTGCGGTTCATGGATTGGATGGCCACCAATAACTCGGTGTTATCAGCGCTGGAAGATCGCCCCAAGCCGGGCGATTTTAGCTATGCCGTCAACGGGGTGCCTATCGAGGTGATGCTGGCGCTGGCCAACGAGCTGCGCGCCGACCCTTGGTTCACCCTGCCGCATCTGGCCGACGACGCACTGGTGCGCGCCTATGCCGTAGCCGTGCGCGACGGTCTTGCCCCCGGTTTGCGCGCCCATATCGAATATTCCAACGAGGTCTGGAACTGGCAGTTCGATCAGGCACGTTGGGCCGATGAACAATGCCGCGCGCGCTGGCAAGCGCAAGATTGTTGGGTGCAGTTTTATGCCCTGCGCGCGGCAGAGGTCGCACAGATCTGGGCCGATGTTTTCGGCGATCAAGCCAAAGAGCGGCTGGTCCGGGTCATCGCCACGCAGACCGGATGGTTGGGTTTGGAAGATCAGATCCTGTCGGCCCCTTTGGTCACCGCTGAAGGACGCAGCGCCGCTTCGGACAGCTTCGACGCCTATGCCGTCACCGGCTATTTCGCGGCATCATTGGGCGCGCCGGAAAAGCTGGACATCGTCCGCGGCTGGATCAAAGACAGCGCAGATCTGGCCCGTACGCACACCACGCAGCAAGGCCTGACGGGGGATGCCGCAAGCAATTACATGTCCGAGCATCGCTTTGATTTTGCAACCGACAAAGCCGCAATTGAGCTGGAAAACGGTTTCGTGACCGGAAAGCCCGAAGATACGCTTATGGCTTTGCTGACCACGGTTTTGCCTTATCACGCGGGTGTGGCGCAAAAACATGGGATGCGGTTGATGATGTACGAGGGCGGCACCCATGTCGTGGGGCTTGGTGTTTTGGCCGATGACACCGTTTTGACCGAGTTCTTCCAACACCTGAATTACAGCCCGCAAATGGGCGAGCTGTATCAACGGCTTTTGGCCGGATGGGCCACGATTACCGACGCGCCTTTCAACGCCTTTGTCGACGTCTACGCCCCAAGCAAATGGGGCAGTTGGGGCGCGCTACGGCATCTGGGCGATGACAATCCACGCTGGCAAGCTTTGGCGCATGGATGTCAGGCTTGCTGAGCGTTGTGATCCCAGCCAGCAATGAAGCCCGCTATATCGGCCCTTGCCTTGCGGCGCTGTTCGCATCTCAAACCGTTCCAGGTGGCGCAGAGGCGATTGTTGTCGCCAATGGTTGCACCGATGACACTGCCGACCGCGCCCGCGCGACCTACCCGCTGGCTGAAAAGGCTGGTTGGAACCTGACGGTGCTGGAACTTGCACACGGGGGCAAACCACTGGCCCTGAATGCAGGCGACGCCGCAGCACAAGGCGAGATGCGGGCCTATCTGGATGCCGATGTCTGTATCAGCCCAGGGCTGATGGCGCAGCTGGTCGCGGCGCTTACGGTTGCCACGCCGCGCTATGCCTCGGGTCGCGCCACGATCCCTTTGGCCCAAAGCCGGGTAACGCGGGCCTATGCTCGGTTCTGGCTACAATTGCCTTTTGCCCGCAGTGCAGCGCCGGGTTTTGGGCTTTTCGCCGTCAATACCGCCGCGAGGGCGCGTTGGGGCGCGTTCCCCGGTATTATTTCCGACGATACCTTTGTGCGGCTGCACTTTGCGCCACAAGAACGCATTTCTTGCCCTGCGCCTTACAACTGGCCGATGATCGAAGGGTTTAACGCGCTGGTTAAAGTCCGGCGCAGGCAAGATCAGGGGGTGGCGGAAATTGCGCGGCTCTATCCGGAATTATTGCAAAACGAGGGCAAAGCCCCTTTGAGCCTGCAACAGCTGACAAAGCTGGCTTTGGCGGATATCGGCGGGTTTGCGGCCTATGCTGCGGTGTCGCTGGCCGTGCGGATGCGGCGTGGATCGGGCAACTGGACGCGGGGCCGCTAGCAACCCTCTATCAATGCTGCAAGCTTGGCGGCCTCGTGGTCAATATCGTGACGCGCCATCACCCGCACCCTTGCAGCGCGGCCCATCGCGGTGCGCGTTTTGGCGGGAGTTGCGGCCATCTCGTCAATCGCTGCGGCCAAGGCGGCGGGGTCGCCCGCCGGAACCAGCCAGCCGTTTTTGCCTTGCTCCACCAGTTCTGGCACCCCGGCGATGGCCGTCGCGATCACCGGGCGACCTGCCGCCATCGCCTCCATCACCACCACTGGCAACCCTTCGGCGAACGAGGGCAGGATCAGGGCCTGCGCCTGCGCCAAAGCCGCCCGCACACCCGCCTCGTCTTGCCATCCCGCAAGGCTGATCACCCCGCCAAGCCCGTTTTTGACAATCGCCGTTTCCAGCGCCGGGCGCAAAGGGCCATCCCCGACCAAAACCAGTCGCAAACCCGGATGGCGCGGGGCCGCGAGGGCAATCGCCTCGACCAATACCGAAAAGCCCTTTTGTTCCGACAAGCGCCCGATGGCCACCAGATGCGGGCCACCAGTTGGGGCGGCTTGCGGGTCTGGAAAGCGGTCCGGCTCGATCCCGCAATGCACGACATGCAGGCGCGGCCAATCGGGCAAATCCGCCCAGCGGTACAATTGACTGCGGCCATAGCTGCTGATCGCAACCGTGAAAGCGGCCCGCTTGATCTTTGCCCCAAGCGACAGGGCGGCGGGGGCGTCAAACTCCTCTGGCCCGTGCACGGTAAAGCTGTAGCGCGGCCCGCCCAGCGCATGTGCCAGCATTGCGACCGTTGCCGAATTGGTGCCAAAATGCGCGTGCAGATGGTGAACGCTCAGCACATTACAGCGTTGGGCGACATAGGCCGCCTCGAGCAGATAAACCATGTGCCGCAGCGGCCCGCCGGTGCCTGCGCTGCCGCCCGCCCCCGCCCGACCGCAACGCCACGCCAGCCGCACTGCGGCCAGTGCCATGGCGGGCCGTGCCGCCATCCAGACCAAAGCGGGCCAGATCAATGCCGTCAACCCAAGCTTCAGCACATGTTCGGTTTGGTCATCCTCGGCCAGATCCGCCGGGTCAACCAAGCTGCCACGATCCGAGCGCATGGCAAAGCGGTGCACATTGACACCGCGCCGTTCCAGCGCCGCGATTTCGCGCCGGATAAAGGTATGCGAGGCGCGCGGATAGGTGTTGACCAGATAAGCAATCAGCAAGGCTGCATCCTTTGTAGCGATGTTATCAATAGGTCTAAGCTGCGCGCCTTCGCTTGCAAAGCCCGCAATGGCCAACACATGCCGCGACACCGCCGCAGAATTGACGTATCTCTCTGCGAAACATAGGGTTCGGTCGCGAAACCGTAGGACTGGAGCCCGTTGCTTATGTCGATCCTCAAAGCCTTCAGCGGGCAGGCCCTATTTGCCCGTGCTTTGCGAGGGTCTGCGATTACGGCGGGCAGCTATGCCCTGTCGCAAGGCTTGCGCCTTGCATCGAACCTGATCCTGGCGCGGTTGCTGTTTCCCGAAGCGTTCGGCCTGATGGCGCTGGTGACCGTGGTGATGGTTGGCTTGGCGATGTTTTCCGATGTGGGCATTGGCCCCGCCATTTCGCGCAGCCCGCGCGGCGATGACCCCGATTTTCTGAACACCGCCTGGACGATGCATGTGATCCGGGGCGCGATGCTGTTTTTATCGGCCTGTGCCTTGGCATGGCCGCTGGCGTGGTTTTACGAGGCACCGCAGCTGATGCCGCTTTTGCCGGTGGCGGGGCTGTCATTGCTGATTGCAGGGTTTAACCCGACGCGGATCGAGACCGCCAATCGGCATTTGATGCTGGGCCGCGTCACCCTGCTTGACCTGATATCACAGGCCACCGGGATCGGTGTTATGATCTTGCTGGCCTTTGCCACCGGATCTGTCTGGTCACTGGTTTGGGGGGCGGTTTGTGCGGCATTGATCAAACTGGTGCTGATGCACCGGTTTTTGCCCGGCCCCGCCAACCGTTTTCGGTGGGAGCCTGCCGCTGCATCCGAATTGGTGCACTTTGGGAAATGGATATTCCTTTCAACCGCTTGCGGCTTTGCCATGTCGCAAGGTGACCGGCTGATCCTTGGGGCATATCTGCCGTTGGACCGCTTGGGCATTTACAATATCGGCTATTTCCTTGCCTCTTTCCCCTGGCTTTTGGGTGGTGCAGTGGTGATGAAAGTAATGATCCCGCTGTACCGTGATGACCCGCCGGGGGCCAAGGCCGCCAATGCGGTACTGTTGCGCAAGCTTCGCATGGCGATGACCGGTGGGCTTTTGGCCTTGCTTGGGGTTTTGGCCTTGGCAGGTGTGCCGTTGATCGGGTTCTTGTATGATGACCGGTATCTGATGGCGGGCGGTATCGTTGTGCTGGTCGCCTGTGTCCAAATGCCTGCGGTTATTGGAATGACCTATGATCAGGCCGCCTTGGCCGCTGGCGATTCGCGCAATTTCTTCTTCGTTCTGCTGGCAAAAGCCTCGGTGCAAACCGCCGCGTTTTTGGTGGGGGCAGAGCTTGCGGGCCTGCCCGGCGCTTTGGCGGGGCAAGGCTTGGCGCTGGCGGCTGTGCATCCGCTGATCATTTGGCTGGCGCGCCGGCACAGCGTTTGGGACCCCCGCCATGACGCGATTTGGACGGTCGTTGCCACCGTATTGACAGCACTTGCATTGACGCTGAACTGGTCTGCGATAGAAGGATTGATGTAACTGATGAAGGGTCCGAAACGATGATGATCGAAAAAACCGACCTGCCGGATGTGCTGATCCTGACGCCGCCGCAATTTGGCGATGCGCGCGGCTGGTTTTGCGAAAGCTATAATGGCCCGAAGCTGGCGGCACTGGGGATCGACACCCATTTTGTGCAAGACAACCATTCGATGTCTGCCGAGGTTGGCACTTTGCGCGGGTTGCACTATCAGCGCGCGCCGCATGCGCAAGATAAGCTGGTGCGCTGTTCGCGTGGCGCGATTTTCGACGTCGCGGTGGATATTCGTCGCGGCTCGCCAAGCTATGGCAACTGGGTGGGTGTGGAATTGACGGCCGATAATCGGCGGCAATTGCTGGTGCCAAAAGGGTTTTTGCATGGTTTCGTCACACGGTTGCCGGATACCGAAGTGCAGTACAAATGCTCTGACATTTATGCCCCTGATTGTGACGGTGGCATCCGTTGGGACGACCCGGATATCGGCATCGATTGGGGTCTTTCAGCGCCACCGGTCCTGTCGGCCAAAGACCTGATAGCCCCTTTGCTGGCGCAATTTAACACGCCTTTTATCTGGGGGGGTGCGGCATGAAGCTGCTGGTAACAGGGGGTGCGGGCTTCATCGGCTCTGCCGTGGTGCGACTGGCCGTGGCGCGCGGGCATGAGGTGGTGAACCTTGACGCGCTGACCTATGCCGCCTGTCTGGAAAATGTAGCATCTGTCGCCACCTCTAACCTTTATAGCTTCGAGCAGGCCGATATCCGCGACCGTGCCGCCTTGGACCGCGTTTTTGCCACGCACAGTCCCGATGCCGTGATGCATCTGGCCGCCGAAAGCCATGTTGACCGCTCTATCGACGCGCCGGGCGATTTTATCGAAACCAATGTGACTGGCACCTTCAACATGCTAGAGGCCGCGCGCAGCTATTGGGTTGGCGCCGGACGGCCTGATTTCCGGTTTCACCATATTTCAACGGACGAGGTTTATGGCTCGCTTGGCGCGCAAGGGCAGTTCACCGAAGAAACGCCTTATGCGCCCAACAGCCCCTATTCGGCCTCTAAGGCGGCCAGCGATCATTTGGTCCGCGCTTGGGCCGAGACGTACGGGCTGCCCGTTGTGCTGACCAATTGTTCCAACAATTACGGGCCTTTCCACTTTCCTGAAAAGCTGATCCCTGTGGTGATCCTGAACGCATTGGCGGGCAAACCCATCCCGGTATATGGCGCAGGCGAGAACGTGCGCGATTGGCTTTATGTCGAAGACCACGCCGATGCTTTGTTGACCGTGTTGAAACAGGGGGCACCGGGGCGCAGCTATAATATCGGCGGCGAGAATGAGGCCCGCAATATCGATATCGTGCGGATGATCTGCGCCTTGCTGGACGAGGCGCGCCCAGACGCCGCACCGCATGACCGCCTGATCAGTTATGTCACCGATCGACCCGGCCATGATCTGCGTTACGCGATCGATCCGACCCGTATTCGCACTGAATTGGGCTGGCGGCCATCGGTCACCTTGGCGCAAGGCCTGCGCAAAACCGTTGACTGGTATTTGGCAAACGAGGCGTGGTGGCAACCTTTGCAGACGCGCCAAGGCGTTGGTCAGCGGCTTGGTGTCAAGGCATGAAGCTTCTGGTTTTTGGCCAAACCGGGCAAGTCGCACAAGAGCTGATCCGCCGTGCCCCTGCGGGTGTCTCGATCACCTCCTTGGGCCGCAATCAGGCTGACCTGACCCAACCCGAAACCTGCGCTGAAATCATCGCGCACAGCGATGCCGATGCGGTCATAAACGCCGCCGCTTACACGGCTGTTGACCGGGCCGAGACCGAAGAAGATGTGGCCTATCTTGTCAATGCCGCGGCCCCCAAAGCCATGGCAAAGGCCGCTGCAGCACGTGGCCTGCCGTTCGTGCATATCTCGACCGATTACGTGTTTTCCGGCACCGGCGACCAGCCGTTCCATCCCTCGGACCCTGTGGCCCCGCTTGGCGCTTACGGCCGCACCAAACGCGCGGGTGAGGTTGGCGTGCGCGATGCTGGCGGGGCGCATGTGATATTGCGAACCTCTTGGGTGTTTTCCGCCCACGGCGCGAATTTCGTGAAAACCATGCTGCGGCTTGGGGCGCAACGCACGACCCTGTCGGTGGTTGCCGATCAGATTGGCGGGCCGACCCCTGCCGCATCGATTGCCGATGCTGCATTTTCGGCGGTGGCGGGGCTGTTGGCCGGTGCCAATGGCGGGACCTATCATTTCGCAGGCGCGCCTTGCGTCAGCTGGGCCGATTTCGCCCGGGCCATCATGGCCGAGGCTGGGTTGGATTGCACTGTCACGGATATCCCGTCTTCCGCCTATCCCACCCCGGCGATGCGCCCGCTGAACTCGCGACTGGATTGCACCAGCCTTACCAAAGACTTCGCGATTTTTGCCCCCGATTGGCAATCTGGCCTGCGCGATGTGATCGCTCAATTGCAGCGACCAGCCTGAATGGCCCAAGGACTGCTTTAATCATGCCCAAATTCTGCCTCGATTGATTGCCAAGCTGTAGGGATCATGCGGGGTGGCTATTCAAGGCGGCGAAGCCGACCAAACCCCCTAAGCATCGCAGAAGGATGGGTAAATGGGTATCGGGGTTATCTTGTCGGGCTTCATCGCTGGCCTCTTCGGCATCGTCGTGGGCCTCAGCATCGGTTTGCCGCTTTGGTTGGTTATCTTGCTTTATCCGCTGGCTGGAACGGCTGGCGCGATCGCATTCATCGTCAGGGCCACCCAGCGCAGCACTGCGAGCCAAGGCTACACCTCCGCAATGTCTTCGCAAACGCGCTAGGCTCCAGACCCGTTAATTTTCTTGAGGCCGCTAGCGCTGCATGATTCATGTTCCCGAACTTTGGGGGCACTATGAGCAATCTTTATTGGCTGAGCGAAAACGAAGTGACGCGGTTGCGACCGTTCTTTCCGAAGAGCCATGGCAGACCACGCGTGGATGATCGACGCGACTTGCCCACTGCCCGGCAGTGGTTTGCTTGCAAACCACGAGAGGGCCAAAGCGCACCGCACGGCCTCAAGCCTTGGGTTGAAAAAGGGGGGCGCGGTCGTCTGATCACTGCCCGGTAGGGTATTTCCGCAGGAAATGTCCCGAGAGGGAGGCCAAACCAAAGGCGGCATGACGCGTTGCCCGGCAGACGATTGGCACAATCGGCGAGAGGGACCAAATTGCATGCTGTCACGGATGAGAATGGCCGCCCGATCCGCTTCTTCATGACCGCAGGCGAGGTCAGCGATTCTACCGGCGCGGCAACCTTCCATCGGCGCAATGGCTTCTGGCAGACCGAGGCTATGATGCGGATTGGTTTCGTGAAGCCCTGCAAAACAAGGGCATAAAGGCATGCATCCCTGGCCGGAAGTCCCGAACCAAGCCCGTCGAATACGACAAGCGCCGCTACAAACGACGCAACCGGATCGAGATAATGTTCGGTCACCTGAAAGGCTGGCGACGGATCGCCACCCGATACGACCGATGCCCAAAGGTATTTCTGTCTGCAATCGCCCTCGCTGCAACCATCTTGTTCTGGCTCTAAATCAATGAGTCTGGAGCCTAAACCTTCAAAGCTTCCAGCTCGGGCGTCACAGCGCCATGGCAATGCCGCATGGGCGGGCTCGATGCCCGACCGGGCGGCTCTGCCTCGTTCAGAACGGACAGCGAGCCGAAAAGATCATCGATGCATCCGTTTCTGGATGGCGTAGCTTCAAACTATCGGCATGCAGCATCAAGCGTGGAAAGGCCGCCGCCTGTTCGGTCGCGTAAAGCGGGTCGCCCAAAATAGGATGCCCAAGTGCGGCCATATGCACACGCAATTGATGGCTGCGGCCGGTCTTTGGCATCAGCCGCATACGGGTCTCTGCAAGATCACGCTGAATAACACGCCAATCGGTCACCGCAGGCTTGCCCGTTTCAAAGTTCACATGTTGGCGGGGCCGGTTCGGCCAATCCACGATCAAGGGTAAATCAACTTGCCCTGCGTCATCGGCAACCTGCCCCCAAACCCGTGCCAAATAGATTTTCTTGGTCAACCGCTTCTCGAATTGCTGCCCCAAAAACCCCTGTGCCGCTTTATGGCGCGCAAAAATCATCACGCCGGACGTATCCAGATCCAGCCGGTGCACCAGTAATATATCCGCAAAAAGCCCCCGCAACCGGCCAATCAAGCAATCCGCCCGATCTTCGCCGCGCCCCGGCACAGACAGCAACCCCGGCGGTTTATCCGCGACCACTATATGATCGTCAG
>JBLIGH010000049.1:0-12114 GCA_047636855.1 Pseudorhodobacter sp. | reverse complement strand
CCGTATTCCAGAATTAAGTGGACTCTGCGACACGCAGGCGCCAGTCAATCTGGATTTTTTGAAGCGACGGATTTGTGTCGCGATCACCGCCTAGGACATTCAAGATCAGGGCTGCGGCCTTGTCCCCGATCAGGCGTGGTTGCGGATCAATGGTTGTGATGGTCGGATACGAGACCGAAGCGATATCATAAGCCCCAAAGCCTGCAATCGCGATGTCTTTGGGCACGCTCACGCCCCTGCGCTGGCATTCGGTCAACGCACCAAAAGCACTGAGATCGGACACACAGACAACGGCTTGGGTGTCGGGCATATTGTCCAACAAGCGCCCCATGGCATCGGCGCCCTCGCGCATCGAGATTGGGGCCGCCCCAACGCTGATCAGGCGGGTCGCGTCCAGGCCGGCTTGCTGCATTGCCTCGATAAACCCGCGCCTGCGATCCGCCCCGCGGGTATCACCGCTGGAATCGCCGCCCAAAAAGGCAATGCGCTGAATGCCGCGGTCAACAAGGTGCTCGACCATGCCGCGCATCGTGGCAGCATTTGAGAAGCCAACGACATGACCGATCGGATCAACCGGAAGATCCCAAGTTTCAACCACGGGAATACCGGAATGGATAAGCAGTTTTCGCGCCCGCGCAGTATGGCGCCCACCGGTGACGACAATCGCCTCGGGCCTGCGCCGCAACAGTTGCTCGATCAGGACTTCTTCTTTTTGGATGTCATAGCCACTATAACCCAGCAGCACCTGCATACCCGCAGTTTGCAATCGGTCAGACAAGGCCCCTACAGTATCTGCGAAGTTTGCGTTGTTGATCGACGGGATGGTGACGGCGACAAAATTTGTCCTTTGGGTGCGCAGATTGGCGGCGGTGGCATCAAAAACATAGCCCAGCTCATCGGCTATTTTAAGGATGCGACCACGGGTTTCTGCGTTGATCGACTTGTCAGCCCTAAACGCACGACTGACGGTCATAACCGACACATCTGCGGCCTTGGCAAGGTCTTTCATGGTAATGGGCGCGCGTTGCATTCTGGGCTTCCTTCGGGGGGGCTATTGTTGCTGAGTTGTCTGGCCAGCGACAAGCTTGCAGGGCAGGCAGGTTACCGGTTCGGGGGTGACCCCATGCAGGCGGGCCAAAAGGTGGCGGGCGCCGATCAGACCGATCTGACGTCTGGGGGTACATATAGTGGTCATTTTCGCCGGTAGAACCGTCGTCAGGTCCAAGCCGTTAAAGCCCACGATGCCGATATCTTGTGGCACCAAAAGGCCAGCGCGTTCGGCACCCATCATCCCGCCAAAGGCCATGTGATCGTTTAGAAAGAACATCACGTCCGGGGTCGGGCGGTTGCGCATGGCTTCAAAGCCGCGATGCCCCATCAAAAAGGCGTTGTCTTGTTCGACCACGATCCGGTCAATGCCGTTGATCCCTGCGAAACTGAACGCGGCTGACAGGCCTGCAAAGCGTTTGTCGGCGCGTGGATCTGATCCGGCCTGCGGGCCGACAAAAGCGGGTTTTCGGTAGCCAAGCCCCGCCACATATTGCCCAAGGTCCAAGCCCGCCGCATAGTGATCGATGCCGACACAGATATCGATCGGGTCGGGTGTGACATCCCAGATTTGCAGCACCGGCAACCCTTCGGCTTGCAACCGTTCGCGCAGTTTTGGATCGTGATCCACACCGGTCAAAATGATTGCTGCCGGTCGCCACGCCAAAAGTTGCTCGGCCCAAGAGGTTTCTCGGTCGGTCTGATAATCGGTGGTTTGCACCAGACTGGAATAACCAGCCTGTTCGAATGTGCGACGCATTCCCAGCAAAATATCTGCGAAGACATCATTAAAAAGCGTGGGCAATGAAATCCCGATCAGGCTGGAATTGGTCATAGCTAGGGCGCGGGCGTTGTGATTTGGGACGTAATTTAGATCACGGGCGATTTGCAAAACCTGACGCCGTGTCTCGTCTGAAACGCCGTTCAACCCCCGCATCGAGCGCGAAACGGTCATCAACGAAACATTGGCCGCCTTGGCGACTTCTTTGATGCTGACCTGCCCAGGTACTGATTTCTTTGGCAAAAATCCGACTTTCATGTCTGCGCTGTACCAACGTTAACGTTAACGTTCTTCTCTTATTTGACACCTTCACAAGAGCGTGTCCACAGGGAATGATATCGATAACACGTGCTGGGGGAAACATGCATGCCAAGAATCGTCTTCGAAAAGGTGCAGAAATCGTTCGGCTCGGTTGAAGTCCTGCCGCCGATTGACCTAGACCTGCCTGACGGGGAATTTACGGTGCTTGTTGGACCTTCGGGTTGCGGTAAATCCACGACACTTCGCATCCTCGCTGGGTTGGAAACGCTGTCTGGCGGCGAGATCTATTTCGATGAAAAACCAATCAGTCGTCTGGACCCGAAAGAGCGCGATATCGCGATGGTCTTCCAAGATTACGCTTTGTATCCGCATATGAATATTGCCAAGAATATGTCGTTCGCCTTGCGGCTTGCACGGGTGCCAAAGTCAGAAATTGACGAAAAGGTCCTGCGCGTCGCCAAGATGCTGAACATCGATCATTTGCTGGATCGCAAACCTGCCGAGCTGTCTGGCGGTCAGCGGCAACGGGTCGCGATGGGCCGCGCGATGGTGCGTGATGCGGGTACGTTCTTGTTTGACGAGCCGCTGTCGAACCTGGACGCCAAACTGCGCGCCAAGATGCGCACAGAGCTGGCCCAGATGCGCGACACCATCGACAAGAACATGGTCTATGTGACCCATGATCAGGTCGAGGCGATGACGCTTGGTGACCGCATTGTGGTGATGAGCGAAGGCAGAATCCAGCAACAAGGCACGCCAGAAGAGCTGTTTAAGACACCGGTAAACCGCTTTGTTGCGGGCTTTATTGGCAGCCCAACGATGAACTTTCTGGCAGGCAGCCTGACCCAGACTGATGGCAAAACATGGGTTCAGGGCGACGGGTTTTTGCTGCCTCTTTCAGGCGAACAGGCAGCACGGCTTCAGGCCGGAAAGAGCGACCGCACTGTGGATGTGGGCATTCGGCCATCGTCCATCTTGGCGGATGTGGTGGCAGGCTCGCCGCTAGAGCTGCGGGTCGTTGTCTCTGAATATCTGGGCGCGCAGTCGGTTTTGGTCACCCGATGCGGTGATGCAGACATTCAGGTCGAGATTTCAAGTACAGGCCGTTTTCCGGCGGGCGAGATGCGGACCTTTGGCGTGGCTACGGATGAATTGATGATTTTTGATCGGGACAGCGGCCTGCGCCTCTGACCCATAACTGAAACTAAGGGAGGAACCAAAATGTTTCATACAACAAAGGCCCTACTGGGACTGTCGGTGGGCGTCGTGCTTGCCGGGTCCGTCGCAATAGCCGACCCTTATACGCCCTATGCGGGCACAACCCTTGTCGTGAACTTTCCGGCGCACCCGCATTATGACGCCGTTATGGCGATCCTGCCGGAATTCACAGAAAAGACTGGCATCGAGGTCGAAGTCGATCAACTGCAATATTTGAAAATGCGTGAGCGTCAAACACTAGAGCTGACAAAGGACGAGGGCGATTATGACCTGGTTGCCTATGTTGTGTTCTCCAAGGCGGACTATGTCTATGCGGGTCAACTGGAAAATCTGGCCAAGTATTTCATGAACCCACGGCTGGCCGATCCAAACTATGATGCTGCTGATCTGATTGATGGCTATGTTGCCAATATCGGAATTGCAGGCGGCGAAAAAGGCTATCTGCCCGGTCAGACAGGCTCGCTTTTTGGCCTGCCTTTCGGTGCGGAAACGTCGATTTTGGCCTATCGCAAGGATATCTTCGAAAAGCATGGCCTGAGCGTTCCAAAAACCGATGACGAGCTGCTGAAAGTCGCTTGCCAGATTCCCGAGTTGGAAGCCGGTATGGGCGGTATGGCGACACGCGCGGCCTCGGGGCACCATGCATCCCACGCGTTCTTGCTGCACTTGGCCCCTTTGGGCGGTCGCGTGTTTGATGGCGCTTGGAACCCAACAATGAACTCGGCCGAAGGCGTTGCTGCGGCAGAAGCGCTGAAGACGCTGGTGGATTGCGGCCCAGAAGGCGGCGTGACTTTCGGCCCGGCCGAAGCCTCGTCCTCGTTCGCACAGGGCAAATCGGCCATGTTTATGGACTCGATTGCCTTCGCGGCAACCTTTGAGAACCCCGAGAAGTCAACGGTTGCGGGTAAAGTGGGCTATGCAATGCACCCGGCTGGCGTGCGCAATGCCTCGCAGACCGGTGGTTTTGGCGTCGGCATCCCGACCAATGCGCAGAACAAAGAAGCCGCATTCTTGCTGATGCAATGGCTGACCTCGAAAGAAGGCGACTTGGCTGTGGCGATGGAGGGCGGTAACCCATCGCGCTTCTCGACCTACCAAAACGCGGATCTGAACGCGAAGTACCCCTACTCTGCGACCTTCGGCGAAGCGCTGAAATTCGCGGACCCAGACTGGCGCCCGATCATCCCGACTTGGGGCTCGATCAACGCGGATATCGGCACCACCATGTCGCAATATCTGACCGAGGGTGGCGATGCCAAAGCCATGCTGGACGGTGTGGCCGAGCGGACCCGCGCGACCATGGATGAGGCCGGATACTATACCTGGTCGAACTAACGCCTTACGGCGTGTGGCCTGCCCTGCGCACCTTCTTTGGGGCAGGCCCCTTTTCCTCTTATCCAGAGCGGTACAATGCAGACTGCAAACGTAAACCGAGCCACGCCCTACCTCTTTCTCGCACCCGCTGTGATCGTGATGGCAGTGGCGCTTTTGTACCCTATTTGCTACATGATCTGGGCAAGTTTCTTGAACTGGAATCCCAGCCAGCGGATTGGCGAGGCAGAGTTCGTCGGTCTTCGAAACTACATCTACCTGCTTCAAAACGCGGCCTTCCTTGAAAGCTTCTGGGTGACCGTGAAATTTGCAGCGATCGTCGTGGTTTTGGAAATGATCATCGGTGTTGGGATCGCGATGCTGCTGGATCGCCAATTGCGCGGCATGAGCGTCTTGCGGACGATCTTCATCTTGCCGATGATGATTGCCCCGATCGTGGTCGGTCTGATGTGGCGGTATATGTACCATCCGACGGTCGGTATCTTTAACCGCACTTTAAAATCCCTTGGGTTAGAGCCGATCCCATGGCTGTCCGATGGCGATTGGGCCTTTGCCTCGGTCATCATTGCCGACATCTGGCAGTGGACGCCCTTTATCTTCATTTTGTCACTGGCAGCCCTGCAATCCTTGCCACGTTCTGCAATGGAAGCGGCCCGCATTGACGGTGCTTCGGGCTGGCAGTTGATCTGGCATATCAAGCTGCCACTGATGTTGCCGGTGCTGATCGTCACTGCCCTGTTGCGCCTGATTGACGCTTTTAAAGTGTTAGAGGTGATCTTGGTCATGACCAATGGCGGCCCCGGCCTGTCGACCGAAATTCTGGCGCTGCGCATTTCGCGAACAGCATCCGAGTTCCGCGAATTGGGCACGGCAGCAGCAATGTCGAACCTACTGTTGATCCTGCTCATGGCCCTGACATTGTCGATGTTCCTTTACACCAAATTGACCGAAGCCCGTGCTGCGCGGTTGCGCGCCGCGGCCTCTGAGGATCTGTAAACATGGCCGCTGATTATTCCAAAAAACCCCACCCCGCCTTTTATGCTTTGTTGGTGGCCCTGATTGTGATGTCGTCTGGGCCTTTGGTTTTGATGCTGGCGACCTCGTTAAAGCTGAATGTCGATATCATGTCGGACACGTCGAGCTTGTTTTTCATGCCGACGATCCGCAATTACGAAGTCGCCTTGTGTGATTTTCTGCCCTACGAGGTCGAGAACTTGCGCCGCTGTGATCCGACATTCGGGCGCTCGCTGGTGAACTCTTTGATCATTGCCATAACCTCGACCGTGCTGACCTTGGTGTTGGGCTGCATGGCGGCCTATTCCCTTGTTCGCTTCCGCTTCATGGGGCGCGATGTGGTGTCTTTGTCGTCGCTGGTGATGCGCATGGTGCCGCCTGCGGTTTTGCTGGTGCCGGTGTTTGGCATTTGGACTTATCAGTTTCAAATTGACGGCACCCGTGCTGGGATCATTCTGGTCTATGTCGCGATGAACCTGCCGTTTGTGATCTGGATCTTACAGAGTTTCATTGTTCAAGTGCCGATCCAGCTGGAAGAGGCCGCGCGCATGGATGGCGCGGGCCCCTTCCAGACGTTCTTTCTGGTCGTGCTGCCGCTGATCCAACCCGGTCTTGCGGCGGCGGCAATCTTTACCTTTCGGGTCGCTTGGAACGAGTTTTTGCTGGGCAATGCACTGGCTGACCGGAACAGTCGAACGGTGCCTGTGACCATTGTGAACTCGCTGACCGAATATGATATCGACTGGGGCGTCATTATGGCGACGGGCATGTTGCTTGCGATCCCGCCAATTATCTTCACCTTTTTTGCGGCACGCCAGATTATCTCGGGCATGACTGCAGGCGCGGTGAAAGGGTAGGCTATGATCGAATGGCTGCTTGCACCCATCGATCCGTCGCGTCTGCACGGCGTCGGGATGCACCTGTCTTGGCACGGGCGGGTGATGGTCCTGGCCTGGGCGGTGCTGGTTCCGCTGGGTGTGGTTGCAGCGCGGTATTTCAAGGTTTTGCCGTCGCAGGATTGGCCCAACGAGCTGGACAATCGGGTCTGGTGGTTTGCGCACCGTGGCGCGCAATATCTGGCGCTGGCATTGATGTTGACGGGTCTTTGGTTGATCCTACAGGTGCGCGGCACCACAGGTTCGCTGACGTCGCAGGATTGGATACACCGGTATTTGGGTTGGGGGACGCTGGCACTGGCGGCAAACCAATTTCTGTCGGGTTGGTTGCGGGGCAGCAAGGGCGGGCCCACTGACCCGCGCGGCGTTATGCGCGGGGATCATTACGACATGACCCGTCGCAGGCTTATCTTTGAGGCATTGCACAAGACATCGGGTTACGTCGCCTTGGTTTTTGCGGTGACAGCGATTTTGACTGGCCTGTGGCAGGCCAATGCGCCGGTCTACATGTGGACCGGTGTTCTGGGCTGGTGGGGCGTTCTGGGCGGTGTCATTTACGTGGTTTCTGCCCATACCAAGCGCGTCGCAACCTACGAGGCGATCTGGGGTCCGCAATCCAAGCCACCCAGCGATCCCTAAGCCTTTTCGCGCATAAAAAAGAGGGCAGAAACTGCCCCCTTTCAGCCTTAAGATCGTGGCTTAGACCTTGTAATCGTTGGCCGAGGTCACGTGATGGTGGATGCGCCCATCAAAGAATTCGGCAACAATCTCGCCAGTGATTTCCCTGGATTGGCTGCGGGGTGCGCTGGCCAAAGCGCCTTCCATCGCGGCCATGTCCGGGTAGCTGATGGCAAGGATCAGCGGAAATTCAGGCGCGCCCTCGTCGCGGTCTTCACCGAACATCACGCGGACTTCGGAACTGCCGGGAAATTGTGTCCAGACCGGGACAAGACGCGTGGTGACAGCGGCGCGAAAAGCGTCGATCTTGCCAGCTTTGATGCTGCCTTCAAACAGAGCGTAACGGGTGATCATTCGAATAAATCCTTATTGGGTCCAGTGAAGTATTCCATCAATGCCGCCTGATCTTCGCCGCCCAGACCAGCGGCGGTCAACATGCGGTGTATCTCGGCACAGAGGGCCGTCATGGGCATTGATGTATGAGTGCGGCGGGCCAGATCTTGCGCGCCGTTCAGGTCTTTGACCATGTTGTCGATACGCCCGGTGCGGCGGTAATCCTTGGTTGTAAAGCGCGGCATGTATTCTTGTAAAATCGCACTATCGGCGCGGCCACCCTTCAGCGCTTGCGGGATTTTGGCGGCATCAACGCCGGCATCAAGCGCCAGCTGCGTGGCCTCGGCCACCGCCATAAAGTTCAGCCCGCAAAGCACTTGATTGATCAATTTGGTGGTTTGCCCTGCGCCGACCGGACCCATATGCGTGTAATTAGTGGCCACATGTTGCAGCACCTCATGCGCGTCGGCGACATCCTTGGCGTCACCGCCTGCCATCAAGGTCAGCTGGCCAATCAAGGCTTTGGGGGCGCCGCCCGACAGCGGGCTATCGACCCAGCGCAGGCCCTTTTCGGCGGCTTTCGCGGCCAGCACTTTGGTCGCATCCGGATCGATCGAGGACATATCGATGATCAACGTGCCGGGTTTCGCGCCTTCGGCCACGCCCCCTTTGCCAAAGACCGCGATATCCACGATGCGCGGTGCATTCAGGCTGATGATCACATAATCCGAGGCCGCAGCGGCTTGGGCGGCAGAGGTTGCAGCCGTGGCCCCTTGAGCGACCAACAACGCCATTTTTTCAGGGTCCAGATCGAACACCATCAGGGTCTGACCCGTCTGTGCGATTCGCGTGCCAATGGCACCCCCCATCGCGCCGGCGCCTATCAAGGCTACTTTCAGGCTCATTCGGTTATCTCCATCAGTCCGGCCTTGAAGATCGCGACGATCTGTTCGGGCGAAAGGTCGATGTCGGCTGTAAGGTGCCGTTCATCTGGGGTTGGCGGCTCTAATGTGGCCAATTGGCTGTCCAACAGGGTTGCGGGCATGAAGTGGCCGGGGCGCGATGACATGCGGGCCAGCAGGGTTTCGCGTGATCCTTGCAGATACAAGAAGGTGACCGGGGCCGCAGCGATTGCCCTGATCTGATCGCGGTATTTGCGTTTCAGCGACGAACAAGCGACCACGGTTCCGGGCACAGCAACCACTTGGCCGACTTTATCCAGCCACGGTTCGCGGTCTGCGTCGTCCAGCGGCACGCCCCGGCTCATCTTGTCGATGTTTGCCTGTGGATGCAGGTCATCGCCATCAAAGAAGTTCGCACCAATGGCCGCCGCAAAAGCCTGCCCGATATGGCTTTTGCCACAACCAGACACCCCCATGACCACATAGTTGCTCATAGTGACGCTGTGATGCCGCCATCGACAAAGATCGTGGTGCCGTTGACAAACGAAGACGCGGCCGACGACAGGAAAATACAGGTGCCAACCAGTTCTTCTACATTGCCCCAACGGCCAGCTGGTGTCCGTTTGGCCAGCCATTCACTGAAGGTCGGGTCGTCAACCAAGGCCTTGTTCAGCGGCGTGTCGAAATACCCCGGGGCCAGGCCATTGCATTGCAGCCCGTATTTGGCCCAGTCGGTGGCCATGCCTTTTGTCAGGTTCGCAACTGCGCCTTTGGTGGCGGTGTAAGGTGCGATGCCGGGCCGCGCGAGGGCGGTCTGGACCGAGCAAATATTCACAATCTTGCCCGCGCCGCGTTTGATCATATGGTTGGCACAAGCCTGACCGACGTGAAAGACCGAGGCGATGTTGGTTTGCAGCAACCGCTCAAAAGCATCGGCGGGAAATTCTTCTAATGGGCCGCGGTGTTGCATGCCCGCATTGTTGACCAAAATGTCGATGGCGCCGGTTTCGGCCTCAAACGCATCCACGGCGGCACGCACGCCCAAATGATCGGTGACGTTAAAGGCAAGCTCGTGAACGGTGTATCCTTCTGCGCGCAAAACCTTGGCTGCGGCAGTCAGCTTTTCCAGATCCCGGCCGTTCAGAACAACTTCGGCACCAGCCGCTGCAAGGCCACGCGCCAGCGCGAAGCCGATGCCTTGCGATGATCCGGTGATCAGTGCGCGTTTTCCGCTTAGGTCAAATAGGTTCAGACTCATGTTATCCCTTTTGGTCTCGACTTGTCGATTTCTCTTCGGTTATGTTATCGATAACACGAAATGTCAACATTCCTTCGACCAAGAAGAAAGCCATCATGCCAAAAGTTGAGATCCTGCAAGTCGGCCCCTACCCGGAATGGGACCAAGCCCCCTTGGACGACGCGTTCACAGCGCACCGGTATTTCGAGGCGGAAGATAAGTCCGGGTACTTGGCAAAAATGGGCCCGAATGTGCGCGGTATCGCGACGCGCGGCGAGTTGGGGGCGCATGCAGCAATGATTGCGGCTTGCCCGAACCTTGAAGTGATCTCGGTTTACGGTGTGGGTTATGATGCGGTGGACCTTGCGGCCTGTACGGCGCGCGGGATTAAAGTCTCGAACACGCCCGATGTCCTGACAAGCGATGTGGCCGACCTTGGTGTTGCGATGATGCTAACGCTGTCGCGCGGTATGATTGGGGCAGAGGCCTGGGTGCGGGATGGCAACTGGGCTGAAAAGGGTCTGTATCCGCTGAAAAACCAGGTTTGGGGCAAAAAGGCGGGTGTGCTGGGCCTCGGGCGAATCGGGTTTGAAGTGGCCAAACGGTTGGCGGGCTTTGATCTGGACATCGCCTATTCGGATGTCAGCGCCAAGGATTACGCGCCCGATTGGACCTTTATGCAAAGCGCTGTTGATCTGGCGCGGCATTCGGACTTTTTGTTTGTCACGCTGGCCGCCTCGGCTGCGACCCGCCATATCGTGAATAAACAGGTGATCGAGGCGCTGGGGCCAACCGGCATGGTGATCAATATCAGCCGCGCCTCTAATATTGACGAGCCCGCCCTGCTGGACGCTTTGGAAAGCGGCAAGCTCGGCTCTGCCGCGCTGGATGTGTTTGAGGGCGAACCGGCGTTGAACCCACGCTTTCTGAAGCTGGACAATGTATTGCTTCAGCCGCATCATGCCTCTGGCACCTTCGAAACCCGCAAAGCGATGGGTGCGTTGGTGCGCGAAAACCTGCTGGCCCATTTCGCGGGCAAGCCCCTTATCACTCCGGTACTGTGAGCATTATGAAATCCATCGTTATTCACGCGGCAAAAGACCTTCGCATCGAAGAGCAAGTGGCCGAGACGCCCGGTCCGGGGCAGGTCCAAATTCAACTGGCCGCAGGCGGGATCTGCGGGTCCGACCTGCATTACTATAACCACGGCGGCTTTGGCGATATTCGCCTGAAACAGCCAATGGTGCTGGGGCATGAAGTGTCGGGGTACATCACCGTCTTGGGCAAAGGTGTAACCGGGTTGAAAGAGGGGCAACTTGTGGCTGTCTCGCCCTCGCGCCCTTGTGGCGATTGCAAATATTGCAATGAGGCCATGTTCAATCAGTGCCTAAACATGCGTTTTTACGGCTCTGCGATGCCGTTCCCGCATATTCAAGGTGCGTTTCGCGAAGTGCTGGTTGCAGAGGCTGCGCAATGTGCGGTGGCGGATGGCCTCAGCGCTGGCGAGGCCGCGATGGCCGAACCCTTGGCGGTTTGCCTGCACGCGGTAAAGCGCGCCGGGCCGATGCTGGGAAAATCGGTTTTGGTGACGGGCTGTGGCCCGATTGGCATTTTGTGCATCCTTGCGGCGCGCCGGGCTGGGGCCGATTTGATTGTGGCGACAGACCTAGGCGCGTTTACCTTGGGCATGGCCCGCAAAGCGGGTGCGGATGTAACGATCAACATGGTCGAACAAGCGGGCGAGCTTGCACAATATGCGCAGGCGAAGGGTACGTTTGATGTGTTGTTTGAATGCTCGGGTGCGGCACCTGCGCTGGTTGGGGCAATCCCTGTGCTGCGGCCCGCAGCGACGATTATGCAGCTGGGACTTGGCGGCGACATGACGCTGCCGGTTCAGGCCATGACCGCCAAAGAACTGTCGTTGAAAGGCTCGTTCCGGTTTCACGAAGAGTTCCACACCGGGGTCAGCCTGATGCAAAAGGGCCTGATCGACGTGAAACCATATATCACCCAGATTTTCGCGCTGGATCAAGCGGTTGAAGCCTTCGAGACGGCGGGCGACCGCAGCAAGGCCATGAAGGCGCAGATCCGCTTTTCGAACGCCTAAGCCTTTGACAATTGGTCGAGGTCCGCGTTGCCGTGGACCTCGTACACACCCCAAGAAACCCTCGGTGATTTGTATGGCGCCGCTAACGGGCTGATGCGTAAACCATCATGCTTCAAGCATCGGCGCCAACAGCGGCCAAAGCCGCAAGTGCGACCTCTATATCTTGTTCGCCCGTGCCCGAACCCACCCCGATAGCCCCTACCAATTCGCCGTTGATCCGAATGGGCAGCCCCCCCATCAACCCGGTGATAGCGCCACCCGTTGCAAGGCCAATGCTGGTACGAACCGCCTCGGGAACAGCCCCGCTT
>JBLIGH010000048.1:0-12242 GCA_047636855.1 Pseudorhodobacter sp. | reverse complement strand
TTCGGCCCCGGCGCGGGCGGCCGTCAACGCCGCCCTCAAACCCGTGGGCCCAGCGCCGATCACCAAAACATCACAAAACGCATAGGCTTTTTCGTAATCCGCCTCATCATGGCGCCCAGAAAGGCTGCCCAAGCCAGCGGCACGACGGATCATCGGTTCGTACAGTTTTTCCCAAAACGCCCGCGGCCACATGAAGGTTTTATAGTAAAAACCAGCACTTAGAAATGGCGCGGCAAGATCATTGACCGACATCAAATCATATTTCAGGCTGGGCCAGCAGTTTTGGCTTTTCGCCTCCATACCGTCATAAATCTCTTGAACGGTGGCGCGCACATTCGGTGTTTGCTGGCGTTCCTCCAAGATCTCGACCAATGCATTGGGTTCCTCTGATCCGGCAGTCAATACCCCGCGCGGGCGATGGTATTTGAAACTGCGCCCCATCAGACGCACACCGTTGGCCAGCAAGGCAGAGGCAAGCGTGTCGCCTGTAAACCCCTGATATTCCTGACCATCAAACCGAAACCGGACTGCCGACAATCTGTCAATCAGGCCTTTGCCTGCAACTCTCATATCGGGTTTCATACTTCTGCTCCTGGTGTCTTTGCAGCCAAAATATCCCCGCCAGAGGGTCCCACCCCTGACACAAGCACGACGTCAGAAATCGCATGGCTTACAGTGTTTCGCGTCACCAAAAGCCAACTTGCACAGCCGGTTTCATGATACCACAGGTCGCGCGTCTGCCCGGCCGGGTTTTCACGCAAATGCAAATAAGCGTCCCAGTCCGACAGGTCTTCACCCGTTGGCATCGCCAGATAATCCTCAGCGCCATAATAGTAAAACTCTCGCCGATCGCGGGGGCCACAGAGCGGGCAGGTGATGCGCATAATGTTCCCTCAGTGCAAATTATGTTGGCTGCCGGTGCCTTCTTCATCCAGAAGGTGCCCCGCTTTGAAACGGTCCAAGCGGAAGCGCGCAGCAGACGTATGGCTTTGCCCGGTCGCCATTAGATGCGCCATGCACCAACCACTTGCCGGGACCGCTTTGAAGCCGCCGTAGTTCCAGCCACAATCGACAAACAAGCCGTCAACCGGGGTCTTGTCGATGATCGGCGATCCATCCGGCGTCATATCCATGATCCCCCCCCAAGAGCGCAAAACCTTCGCGCGCCCAATCATCGGCATCAGGGTCATCCCGGCTTCCATCACATGCTCCATCATCGGCAAATTGCCGCGCGCCGCATAAGAGGCGTAAAAATCCAGATCACCACCGAAAACCAACCCGCCCTTATCCGACTGGCTTATATAGAAATGGCCCATGCCAAAGCTGATGACATGGTCGATCACGGGTTTCAGCCCTTCGGTCACAAAGGCCTGCAAAACATGGCTTTCCACCGGCAGTCGCATGCCAGCCATTGCCGCCACCTGCCCTGACCGACCAGCGGCAACCATCCCGACCTTGGCCGCGCGGATCGTGCCGCGCGTGGTTTGCACACCGGTAACCCGACCGTTTACGATATCAATGCCGGTGACTTCGCAATTCTGAATAAGGTCCACACCGCGCAAATCCGCGCCCCGCGCATAGCCCCAAGCCACTGCATCATGCCGCGCCGTGCCACCGCGCGGATGAAACAGCCCGCCATAGATCGGAAAGCGCGTTTGCTCGAAATCCAGATAGGGCAGATGCTCGCGCACGCCTTCGCGGTCCAGCAAGATCGCGTCATCGCCTTGGTTAATCATGGAATTGCCGCGCCGCACGAAGGCATCGCGCTGCCCGTCAGAATGGAACAGGTTGATCAGGCCACGCTGGGAATGCATGACGTTATAGTTAAGATCCGCCTCTAGCCCTTCCCAAAGTTTCAGCGAATGGCTGTAAAATTCTGAATTGCCTTGCAAGAAGTAGTTGGCCCGAACGATCGTCGTATTCCGACCGATATTGCCCGACCCAATATAGCCCTTTTCGAGCACGGCGATATTGGTCAACCCGTGGTTTTTTGCCAGATAATAGGCCGTAGCCAACCCATGACCGCCGCCACCGATGATAATCGCATCGTAGTCCGGTTTGGGTGCAGGGTCACGCCAGGCGGGCTTCCAACCCTTGTTGCCAAACAAACCCTCGGTGATGACCTTTAACCCGGAATAGCGCATTTGAACCCCATGACTGCTTCGCAATAGAAGCCGCATCGTTCCCGTTATTCAATGGCTTTGCACAAAATCCTAGTCTATCGCCGACAAGTTGCGTCGCATTGTCTTCATTTGACGCGCCTCTGCTGCGGGTTTTTGCAAAGTCAGGATCGTGCTGATTGGTGCGGTGTGGCCCACTACATTCCGCCTGTACCAAAGTTTGGGGATTGCGATGGCTATTTGTCGCGACGAAAGCGCGGCCTCATTGCCGCGAACCCCTACGCGGGGCAATGGGCCAATACTGAAGCACCGGCCCATGGTCATAGCCCAGCGGGGCGCGGCAATGCCATTCAAAGCGGCTTGACCGCCTAGCTCTTGCCAACAGGGGGCAAAAAACCCGCTCCCTGTTGATGTGCTGTGGCCTTACAATCCTTTCGATTGATAGGTCGAGGCAACCCGGCTGATCGACACGATATAGGCCGCGACGCGCAAATCCTCGACATCGCCGCGCCCATGCCAAACTTCACGCATCGCCTGATAAGCTGACCGCATCGTATCTTCGAGGCCAGATCGCACCAATTCCAGCTCTCCTGCGCCGCGCAGATATTTGCCTTTGAAGTTGGGTGACATTGTCCAGCCAAGCCCCTTATCCGCCGAAAGCCTTTCCAGCTCGGTCACCAGCAAAAGATGTCGCGCTTCTTCGGCCCGGCGTTGCATCCGGCCAAAACGGATATGGCTGAGGTTTTTAACCCACTCAAAATAGGAAACGGTCACACCGCCAGCATTGGCAAACATATCGGGGATGATGACCACGCCCTTTTTGCGCAAAATCTCATCAGCGCCAAAGGTAACCGGGCCATTCGCTGCTTCGATGATCAGTTTCGTCTTGATCAGATCCGCATTGTTCAGGTTTATCACGCCTTCAAGTGCCGCGGGGATCAGAATGTCGCATTCTTTTTCCAAGATGGTCACCCCATCGGCAACAAAGCTGCCGTGAGGATAGCCTTTGATCGTGCCGTGCTTCCCGATCCATTGCCACAGCTCTTCAATGCGAATGCCTGCGTCATCAACAATCGCGCCGTCCCGTTCGATCACGGCAGTCACCACGGCACCGTCTTCTTCAGACAGGAACTTGGCAGCATGATACCCAACATTGCCCAAGCCCTGAACGATAACACGTTTGCCTTCCAAATCGCCCGATAGGCCCGCAATCGCCTTGTCTTCCTCGTGGCGAAAGAATTCTTGCAACGCGTATTGAACGCCACGCCCAGTTGCTTCGACACGCCCTTGGATCCCGCCCGCGTGCGGAGGTTTGCCAGTAACACAGGCTTTGGCATTGATGTCAGACGTGTTCATCCGCGCATATTGGTCCGCGATCCACGCCATTTCCCGCTCTCCGGTTCCCATATCGGGCGCAGGCACGTTTTGTGCGGGGTTGATCAGATCACGCTTGATCAACTCATAAGCGAAACGACGGGTGATCGCCTCTAGTTCGTCCGGCTCCCAAGCACGCGGATCGATGCACAACCCGCCTTTGGAGCCGCCAAACGGTGTTTCCACCAAGGCGCATTTATAAGTCATCAGCGCAGCAAGGGCTTCCACCTCGTTCTGGTTAACCGATAAAGCATAGCGAATGCCGCCTTTAACCGGCTCCATATGTTCAGAATGAACCGAGCGGTAGCCAGTGAACGTCTCGAGTTTACCACGAAGGCGCACCCCGAAACGGACAGTATAGGTAGAGTTGCAGACTCTGATCTTCTCTTTCAGCCCGGGGCCAAGGTCCATCAAAGACGTGGCACGGTTGAACATCAGGTCTACGGATTCGCGAAAACTAGGTTCGCCAGTAACTTGCATCAGACTTCCTCCTTGAAGCGGCGCATTCCGCGCGCTGCTCGTTTTTGCAATTTAGCGAGGTTGTAAAACAAGCGCATCAACGCTTTCTTAAAAAGATCAAAAAATGTGCATATAGTTCAAAAATTAGGCGACAAGTTTGCTAGCCATCCGCGACCTCATCCGAATCAATCAGATTAGTTTTGCCCAAATTGGTTAACGAATCTGTGCCCTCCTCCAATGGGCTGCAGAAATATTTCGGGGCTTTGTTAACGGTTTGAACACAATCCCCTCGCCATCACCGGACCGTTTCCAAGCATGTTGAATTTTAGACAGATAAATCTGCATTGCCACATTTTCGCCCCAACCTGTGGGCCATCTGATCCGTGGATAAGGGCGAGTTGCGTCCAAAGTTTACCAATTTGGCCGGCATTGCGGCGCCAAGTTGCAAGCGAAAGGCGCGTGACGTGAAAGACAAGGAACGAGTGATGGAACTTCGGTGCGAAACACACGAACAAGCCTGCAAGCCAACCTCGGGTGGGCGGTGCAGATCGGCCAAACAGTCAAACCACGTTGCCGTTTTTGCACGTGATGAAGACGGGTCGTTGATCATTTTTGGGCTGATATTGACGCTCTTGATGGCCATGATGGGCGGGATTGCGGTTGACTTGATGCGCTACGAAGAGCGGCGCTCGATGTTGCAATCAACCATCGACCGTTCGGTTCTTGCTGCTGCCAGCCTGTCGCAACAGCGCGATGCACAAGGCGTCGTCGAAGACTACTTCCTGAAGGCCGGGTTTGGCGACAATAAGCCAAATGTAGTCGTCACCAGCGGATTGAACTTCCGTGATGTGAAAGCAACGGCGAGTGTCGGTATTTCGACCTTCTTCATGCACACAATTGGCATCAACGATCTTGATGCGCCCGCCGCTTCGCGTGCTGAACAGCGCGTCTCGAATGTTGAGGTTTCAATGGTTTTGGACGTATCCGGCTCTATGGGCGGCTCGCGTATCAACAATCTGCGACCAGCGGCCCAGGAATTCATCGACACAGTGCTTGCGTCTTCTGACCCGGGCAAGGTCACCATTTCCGTGGTGCCCTATAATGCGCAGGTCAATGTTGGGCCCGAACTGATGGCACAGCTGAACGTTTCAGCCCGGCACGCCAGCTCTTACTGCGTGGAATTGCCCGATAGCGCTTTCTCCAGCGTCAGCCTGTCGCTAACACAATCCTTCGTTCACAACGCGCATTTCGATCCATATTCCAGTTCCGGTGACAGCACTGCAGGCTACATTCATTGCGCCCCGAGCATTCACAATCGGGTTATCGCCATAAGCGACGACGCAACCAAACTTAAGACCACAATCCAGAATATGCAGGTGGGCGGCAACACCTCTATCGATCTTGGTGTAAAATGGGGCGCGCTTTTGCTGGACGATAATGCCCAAGGTCTTGTCCAAGGCATGTCCAATGCAGGGGCTGTTGATGCAAGATATATCGGCCGCCCGCTTAACGCATCTGTGAATGAAGTTTTGAAGGTGCTGGTCGTGATGACCGATGGTCAGAACACCACCGAATACAAAATCGATGATCCCTACAATACGGGCCTGTCAAACATCTACCGCAGAAACAGCAATGGCGATCTGACTGCATACCATAACCGCTCGAACACCAGCTCTGACTATTATCGGCTGGACGACCGGGAATGGTCCAGCTCGCCCGATGGCGGCAACTCGGGTTCTACACAGCTGACCTGGCAGGAAGTTTGGGCCGCCTACCCGGTACAATATGTGGCCTGGAACCTATTCGCGAGGCCGCTGAATGGCAGTTTCTCTGGTTGGTACTACACCTTCATTGACTACGTGTCCTCGACCAAAGACGCACGGCTGCAAACGATTTGCACTGCTGCGAAAAACGCGGGGATTGTGGTTTACGGCATTGGGTTTGAAGCCCCAAGCAGTGGCCGCAACGAGTTAAGAGCCTGTTCGACATCAACTTCGCACTACTTTGATGCCAGTGGCTTGGAGATCTCGACAGCTTTCCGCGCAATCGCAAGTAACATTAGCCAGTTGAGGTTGACACAATGAACCTTACTCGCCTTTCTCAACCACCTTTGGCGGATGCACCGCGCACAGCCTTCGGGCGCCTGCGCGCGCGCCTGAAGCAAGGTGCTGCATGTGAAAACGGCACAGCGTCATTGGAATTTGTTCTGGTGATACCACTGTTGCTGATGGTGTTTATGGCCTCGTTCGAGTCCGGGCTTTTGATGACGCGTCACTTGATGTTGGAACAAGCGGTCGACATTACGATGCGAAACCTTCGCATCGGTGCCTACCCAAACCCGACGCATGACCTGATCAAGCAAGAAATCTGCGATCGCACGGTCATTCTTAAGGATTGTTCTGCGAATATCCGGGTTGAACTGACAAGTGTTAACACAAGTTCCTGGGCCTTACCTTCGGGTTCGACCACCTGCGTCGACAGATCCCGAGATGTCCAACCATCGCTGAACTTCAATCCTGGTAACGCGAGCGAAGTGATGCTTGTGCGGGTCTGTGTCATTCAAGACTCGATCTTCCCAACAGCCGGCATCGGACTTTCCCTAGAGCGGGAAAACGGCGGAGGCTATGGTCTGATCTCAATTTCTGCCTTCGTCAACGAACCATAAGGAGCGATTTGAAATGAACCGCCTCGGAAAAATGTTAAATCACTTTTGGCGCGAAGAGCAAGGCAGCGTCATGGTCGAGGCATTGCTGGTCTTGCCCGCAATGATCTGGGCCTATGCAGGAATGTTCGCCTATTGGGATTCCTATCAATCCATCAATACCGTGCAAAAGGCCACGTTTACGGTATCTGACCTGATCTCTCGTCAGCAAGATGATCTGAACAGTGGCTTCATCAATGGTATCGGCGACACGTTGGACTATTTGCTAAACATGGAAGAAGATGCAAAACTGCGCGTCACCAGCTACACTTGGAGCGAGGTAAATAATCGCTATCAGGTCATTTGGTCGGTGTCACCCGATGGCGGCTTCTCGCCATTGACGACTGCGAGCATCGCTGACCTCACATCACGGCTGCCCATTATGTCCGATGGCGACAGCGCTGTGTTGGTGGAAAGCAGTGTTTATCACACGCCCCCTATCCAATTCGGACTTGATCCTTCGAACATCGAACAATTCGTCGTCGCCCGTCCCCGTTATTTGCCCAAAATTTGTCACGTAGACTTTGATTGTGGCTGATATTCTGTGTCAAATTCAAAAACACCTGGCCATTTAAAGCTGGGCGTTTTGGGTTGTGTCTTTTCGTGAAACCAAACTAAGCCGGGTTTTCGCAGTCAATCTTCGCGCATGGCGACCAATAGCGCGATTTGTTCCGCCATGACTTTAGATTGAGCAGAAGGTGTTACGCCGCCAATACCGATTTGCTTGCCAAACCGCCACCAAAGGCCCGGCGCCCAGACGAAGCTATGCGATTTTGTCAGGCTCATCGAAAATCCATTTGAAGGCTTCATCGCCAAGGCACCGCGCGAGACATCGCGAATATCGGCAATCCGCGTAACCAAGCGCCCGTCTTTTTCGCGAAGCTCGGATTTCGTCAGCTCCAGCACGATCATGGTATCTTGCCAAAGCCGCCGCCCGCCATAAAGCGCAATGGCACCAAATCCCAGCAAGAAAACCCGCCACATGATCGTTGCCGGTGGATGCCAAAGCGCCAGATAAATCAAAAGCCCGCCCAATGCCGTGATAATCGTGACACCCAACAAGCGGCGTGGCTCCGAGGCTTGCAACTCTGCCAGCACAGGTTCGGCGGTCCCCAAAGTGCCGCCAGCCTTATTTTCGGCCTGATACGTGTCGTCTTTATCGGTCATAAATGCCCCCGCTTCATTTTGTGCAAAGCTATAACAGGTTGCACAGCCGCGACCAGTCTTTCCCGTGCTTCTGCGCAATAACGCACATCAGCCGCGCGATACTGGAGCCTTGAGCGGATCGCCCTGCCCCTCTATCTTGTGGGCTATCTACGATGCCATACGCACAGTAACAGGAGGCTCAGATGTCCATCAGACCCGTCACGCTCGAATCCCTGGCCCAACCCACAATGGAAGGCGCCGGCGTGCACCTGCACCGCGCTTTCGGGTTCCACGACCCCGAGCGCATGGACCCTTTCTTGCTGTTCGATGACTTTCGCAACGAGCATCCGCAAGATTATCTGCGCGGCTTTCCCTGGCATCCACATCGCGGGATCGAGACGATCACTTATGTGCTTGCAGGCACAGTGGACCATGGCGATAGCCTGGGCAATATAGGCTCGCTTGGCGCTGGCGATGTGCAATGGATGACCGCAGGATCAGGCATTTTGCATCAAGAAATGCCGAAGGGAAATGCGCAGGGCCAGATGCATGGCTTTCAGCTTTGGGCCAATCTGCCAAGCGCGCTGAAAATGACCCAGCCACGCTACCAAGATGTGACCAGTGGCGATATTCCCGAAGTGATTGACGATGACGGCACCGTGGTGCGGGTTGTGGTGGGCGAGTTTTGGGGCAAGCGCGGGCCAGTCGATGGCATCGCCGCCGACCCGCAATATCTGGATATCTCAGTGCCGGCGGGCCTTAAGAAGCGGTTCAAGATCGACACGCGCCGTAAAGCTTTTGCCTATGTTTTTGAAGGTGCGGGCCGTTTTGCCGATGCCAGCCGCCCGCGCGGCGTCTTGCTGGAAAAAGAAGTGGCGGGGGAAGAGGTCAATATCCGCGATATGTCGGGCGATCGGACGTTGGTGCAATTTGGCGCAGGTGATGAGGTGGTGGTGCAGGCGGGTGAACGCGGGCTGCGGTTCTTGCTGATCTCTGGCGCGCCCATTCAAGAGCCGGTGGCCTGGCACGGGCCTATTGTGATGAACACCCAAGCCGAGCTGCGTCAGGCGATTGCCGATTTGCGCAACGATACCTTTATCAAGCCAGCGCATTAAGCTTGGGCATCTAAACCAGACGATGAGCGGGGGGCAGCCGGCCCCCCCAAGAATATCTCCACCGAAAAGAAGACCTTAAGCTTTGGTGACAGAGCGCAATGCGATGTCGGCATAAAGCGTCTCGACATCCAAGCGGCTTAGCCTGCCACCTTCGCGATACCAATTGGGCACGCCTGTCAGCATTGCAATCAAGGCCAGCGTTGCCAATTTGGGGTCTTTGACGGCAAAATCGCCCGACGCCCTGCCCGCCTCCAAAATGCGTTGCAGCCCGTCCTCGTAGCGGCGGCGAAGCGTTTCGATCGTTGCGAAATTTGCGGGGCTAAGGTTGCGCAATTCCATATAGGCAATGAAAACCGCATCAGGGCGGTCAATATGATAGCCGATATGAAAACGGGCAAATTGGTCAAGCTGTGCGCGCGGGTTTAACTGCGCTGGCAAGGCGGCTTGGGCTGCCAGCAAGCCTGTCATATGGTCGCGCATTAATTCAAACAGCAAGGTTTGTTTGTCAGCCGTGTAAAGGTAAAGCGCGCCCGCTTGTACGCCAACCTCTGCCGCGATCTGGCGCATCGACACCGCAGCAAAGCCATGGCGCGCAAACAACCGCTGTGCCACTGCGCGCAGTTTGGGGCCGGTTATATCGGAGTAAGAGCCTGTTTTGCGTGCCATAGGCCAAATCTATCTGAACGGGTGTTCAGTTCAAGCCCGTATCCCCGCTTTGGCCAATTGCGCGCGTGGTGCTTGCCCACCACGGTTTGAGCCTATAACGTCGCCTTGCCTGCCCTTTTTGTGAAAGATTGTGATGCGCCAGCTCTATTTGATTTTTCTGGTGCCGCTTTTGCTTTGGGGTTGTGCGCAATTTCCCGAAGTGGATCAGGCCGAGCGGCAAAGTGGCGGGGCCGGTGTTGCATTGCCTTTGGTTCCGCTAGAGGGGTTGCTGGACTTGGCAGAACCCGGTCGTGCCACGGGGGCAAGTCGCGATTCCCTTGAGGCCCGCGCGGATGGGTTGCGCGCCCGTGCCCGTGCGCTGCGTGGCTCGGGTTAAGCCAAACTTTCACGCGAAATTGCAGCGCAAACCCTTACCGCTTCAATTGAGCAGCTTGCCCGCGTTGCAAGCCTGCGCGCAACAGGCTAACAGTCGCGCAAACGCGTTTGCCCTTATGTGACGGAGATCCCCATGGCAGCCCCTTTGCGTCTAGGTCTGGCCGGTCTTGGGACCGTTGGCATCGGTGTGGTAAAGATTGTTCAGCAACATGCAGCGCTCATCAAAGCACGCACGGGGCGCGAGGTGGTGATCGCCGCCGTATCTGCCCGCGACAAATTGAAAAACCGCGATGCGGATTTGTCTGGCTATGCTTGGGAGGCAGACCCCGTTGCTTTGGCCCGCCGGGATGACATCGATGTTTTCATCGAAGTGATGGGCGGCTCTGAAGGCCCGGCCCGCGACGCGACGCTGGCGGCGATTGCGGCAGGCAAAGATGTTGTAACCGCGAATAAGGCGCTTTTAGCGCATCACGGTCAAAGCTTGGCAGAGGCTGCGGAAGCGGCAGGTCTGGTGATCCGCTTTGAGGCGGCCGTCGCAGGCGGGATCCCTGTGATCAAAGCGCTGACCGAAGGTCTTGCAGGCAATAGCATCCGCCGTGTCATGGGCGTGATGAACGGCACCTGCAATTACATCCTGACCCGGATGGAAGATGCAGGCCTGCCTTACGAACAAGTGTTCGAAGAAGCCCGCCAGCTTGGCTATCTAGAGGCAGACCCAAATCTTGATGTCGGCGGTATTGATGCGGGCCATAAACTAAGCCTGCTGGCCTCTATCGCCTTTGGCACCAAAGTCTCGTTCGGATCGGTCGAACTGGAAGGCATTGGCGCGATTTCGATCGACGATATTCGCCATGCCGCCGATATGGAATACCGCATCAAACTGCTTGGCGTCGCGCAGATGAGCGGTCGCGGGCTGGAACAGCGCATGACGCCTTGTCTGGTTCCAATGCAAAGCCCGTTGGGGCAATTGCAGGGCGGCACCAATATGGTGGTTTTGGAAGGTGATAGCGTCGGCCAGATTGTGATGCGCGGCGCGGGTGCTGGCATGGGACCGACCGCCAGCGCCGTGATTGGGGATGTGATGGATTTGGCCCGTGGCACGCGGCTTTCGACCTTTGGCCAACCCGCCCATACGTTGATCGAGCCGATTGCAGCAGCCGTAGCCACCCCTGCCGCTTGGTATTTGCGCATGACCTTGCTGGACAAGCCCGGCGCTTTGGCCAAAATCGCAACCGCCCTTGGCGCTGCGGGGATCTCCATCGACCGGATGCGCCAATATGGCCATTCCGATGCGCATGCCCCTGTGTTGATCGTCACCCATAAAGCGACACGCGATGATTTGGATGATGCATTGTTGCGCTTTGCCGCCACAGGCGTGTTGGTTGGCGCGCCCGTAGCACTGCGTATCGAAGAGGTCTAAATTCCCAAACGGGTGCTGCTCTGTCGCCCGGCCTTTGATACCCGGCATATTGCTTGCCGGGTTGATCGCCCGCATGGGCCAAAAGCCGCCCCTTGTCACAAGACATTGACCTGAAACCGGTATCCTTCACGCCTGACCGGCCCGCATTCTGTATTGCGGCCGCGATATCATTGATTTCTGGCTTGTAATACGTGACGTTTGCCCGTCGAACACAAGGAAATGCACAGTGGATTGGTTTGCCGCGGTCGATATCTATTGCGAGCGTACCGACCTCGGGTTCTGGGGCGAGCCGTTTAATGCGCTAAGCAATGCCGCCTTCCCGCTTGCCGCATTTTGGGCCGCGGCAGAGGCCCGCCAACGCGCCACCCCACCCGTGATCTGGGTGCTGATCGCCATAGCCGCAATGATTGGCGCAGGCTCGTTCTTGTTCCACAGTTTCGCGAATACCTGGTCTGGCTTGGCGGATGTCATCCCGATTTGGAGCTTTGTGGCGCTGTTCATCTTCGTAGCGATCCAGCGCATCGGCGGCGTGCAACCCGGCAAGCTGATAGCCACCGCGCTGGCAATTGCCGCCGTGCTGACAGCTGTGTTTTTGGCTACGGGTGAAGGCGAAAACACCACCGCCGTTGCAGCCACGGTGCCAGACCCTTTGAATGGATCGCAGCAATATGCCCCGGCCCTATTGGCGCTTTTGGTGTTTTGCTTTGCAAGCTGGCGGCGCAAACACCCGATGCGCAATTGGATCTTGGCCGCGACGCTAATATTTATGGCCTCGTTGGTGTTTCGAACCATTGATCCTGCCATCTGTGCGAAATTCCCAAGGGGGTCGCATTTCATGTGGCACATTCTGAACGGCGTAATAATTG
>JBLIGH010000047.1:0-12433 GCA_047636855.1 Pseudorhodobacter sp. | reverse complement strand
GGCTGCGGGTGGTCTGAACTGGGCGACCGAAGACCCACATGTTTCTGGCGCGCTGGACAAGTTCGTCAGCGCCGCCAGCGATATCTTGCCAAATGCAGCGGTTTTGCCAGCGTGGAAATGGGGATCGGTCTATTACGGCGCTTTGGTCACTCGGATCAGCGAAGTCATGGCGGGTGAGATGACGCTGGATGCAGCCTTTGCCCGGATCGATGCCGACATCGCCGAGCAAGTGGCAGCGGCGCAGTAAAACGGGTGGCAAATCATCTTAAACAATGGATGGGCGCTGTTGCGATGGCGCCCCTCGCATGGCTGGCTGGTCTTTTGGACCGGCCGCTTCGGCTGTGGCAGCGCTGGACCGGTCAAAGCGGGATGGTCGCATTTTTCCTGATCCCCAATATGGCGGTTTTCGGGATCTTTGTGTTGCTGCCATTGGTGATCAATCTGGCCTATTCGACGACAAGCGGCTCGGCGCTGTTTCTAACGGACCGCACCTATGTCGGCGCGGATCAATACGCGCAATTGCTAAGCTGCACCGATTACAGCGACCCCGCGAGCTGCGATGAGGATCACTTTTGGCGCGCCCTCAGCAATACCGCCTTGTTCGCGTTTTTGCAGGTCACGCTGATGATTATCGCGGCCACGATCACCGCATTGATCTTGAACCGCAATCTGTGGGGCCGCAGCTTCTGGCGGGCTATGTTTTTCTTTCCGGTGCTGCTGTCACCCGTCGTTGTTGGGCTGATCTGGCGTTGGATTTTGCAGCGCGACGGGCTGTTGAATGCCTTCATGCTGGAAATGGGCGCCGAGCCGATCAACTGGCTGATCGAGCGGAACTGGGCTTTTGCCGCAACAATTGGCGTCACGATCTGGGCGCATCTTGGGTTTTACGCGCTGATCTTGCTGGCCGGTTTGCAAACGATCCCGCGCGACCTTTACGAGGCCGCCGAGATGGACGGCACACCTGCTGGCCGTGTCTTTTGGCGCATCACCCTGCCGTTGTTGATGCCCAATCTGCTGGTGGTGATCGTGCTGTCGCTGATCCGCGCGGTTCAGGTTTTCGACGAGGCGTTTGTGCTGACGGGCGGCGGGCCGGGTACGGCCACCTTGTTCCTGACGCAATATATTTACGAGGTCGGTTTCGCCTCGCTGCTGAAGAACCCAGGTCTTGCTTCGGCAGCATCGATCCTGATGGGCAGCATTCTGGTGGTGCTCACATTGATCCAACTGGCCATCGGGCGACGCAATGAAAACAAGGCCAAGCTGAAATGAGCAAAGCAATCACCTTTTTGATGCGGCGGCGCGGGGGTTTGGGCTGGCACTGGACCGATATTGTCACCTACCTCTGGCTTGGGGCCGGGGTGATCGTGATTTTTGGCCCAGCGCTTTGGCTGGTTCTGTCGTCGTTCAAAAGCCCCGCACAATTGTCGGAATTCCCGCCAAGTGCTTTGCCCTACGAGGCCCGGACGGCCATCGTCGAAGGCTATGACGCGCCGTTGCCCTTGTATATTGTCACCGACGATGCCGGGACACGGACCTTGGCCGAGGTGCGCCGCGTGGGCACCGTCGTGCAGATGGTGGACCCTGCCAACCCCGCCGAGGTGCAACGCGTCAACATCGCCAACCGCGTGCCCGACCGCAGCGTGGGCTTTGCTTGGTCAAACTATACACAGCCGTTCTTGCATTTCGACTTCATGCTTTATCTGCGAAACTCGGTCTTTGTCACTGTGATGGCGACGATCATTACCCTGCTGACCAATTCGATGGCGGCATTCGCGCTGTCGAAATACCAGTTTCGCGGCCGCAATAGCGTGATGGTGCTGGTGCTGGCGACGCTGATGATCCCCTTATCGGTGATCCTTGTGCCGCTTTATTCGATCATCAGCTCTGTCGGGCTGCTCAACTCGCTTTGGGGGGTTATTTTGCCGACCGTGGCCACGCCCACCGGGGTGTTTTTATTGCGCCAGTACATGCTGACAATCCCGGACGAGCTGCTAGAGGCCGCGCGGATGGATCATGCCAGCGAATGGCAGATTTACTGGCGCATCGTTTTACCGCTGTCAGCCCCTGCGCTGGCGGTCTTGGGTATTTTCTCGGTGGTCTGGCGCTGGAATGACTTTTTGTGGCCGCTGATCGTTTTGTCGCGCAAAGAGGTCTACACCCTGCAAGTCGGGCTGAACCAATATGCGGGCGAGCTGAATGTGCAATGGCACTATATTTTGTCGATGACCGTGGTCACGATGATCCCTGTCGTGATCATCTTCGTCTTTTTGCAACGGTTCATCACCACCGGCATTGCGGGCTCTGGCCTGAAGTAAGGAACGCATATGGGTCAGATCACATTAAGCGGCATCACGAAAAACTACGGCAAGGTCGAGGTGCTCAAGGGTATCGACCTGACCGTAGGCGAGGGCGAGCTGGTGGTCTTCGTCGGCCCCTCTGGCTGTGGCAAATCCACCTTACTGCGGATGATCGCCGGGTTGGACCTGCCAACCGCCGGGCGCATCAGCATAAATGGTACGGATGTGACGGCCCAAAGTGCGGCAGATCGCGGCCTTGCGATGGTGTTTCAAAGCTACGCTTTATACCCCCATATGAGCGTGCGCCAAAACATGGCCTTTGGCCTGCAAAACACAAACATGCCCCGGGCCGAGATTGACGAACGTATCGCGGATGCCGCGCGGTTGCTGGAAATCGAGCCGTTGCTGGCCCGTCGTCCCGGCCAATTGTCGGGTGGGCAGCGCCAGCGCGTCGCCATTGGCCGCGCCATCGTGCGCCGCCCCACGGCTTTCTTGCTGGACGAACCGCTGTCGAACCTTGATGCCGAATTGCGGGTCTCGATGCGCGCCGAACTGTCGGCGCTGCATGACCGTTTGGGGGCCACGATGATCCACGTCACCCATGATCAGGTCGAGGCGATGACGATGGCCGACCGCATCGTGGTGCTGCGCGCCGGTCAGGTCGAGCAGGTGGATACGCCGCTGAACCTGTATAACCGCCCTGCCAATCTGTTCGTTGCGGGCTTTATCGGCGCGCCGGGGATGAACCTGTGGAAGGCCGAAGCGCTTGGCGGCAACCGGGTTCGGCTTGAAGGCGGCCGCGAAATGCACCTGCCAGATGTCGCGCTACCCGAGGCCGGACAGATCACGCTCGGCCTGCGCCCGCAGCATTTGCACCGCATCGAGGGGGCAGACGGTCTGACCGCGACCGTAACGCTGGTCGAGGCATTGGGCGCGGAAAGTGTGGTTCACGCCATGCTCGACAGCGGCCACAAAGTTCTGGCCGTGTTGCCGGGACAGCCCGGTTTGCGCAAAGGCGACCCCATCGCATTGGGTTTTGACGGCGCGAGCCTGCATGTGTTTGATGCCAAAGGGCAACGGCTGGGCGTCACCGCAGACCCAAGCTGACACCTGCAACCCCCCTCTAGCGCAACTCTTGGCGCAAGAACCCCAGGACCGCGTGGCGCATTTCCGGGGTTTCCACATGGCCCGTCCGCGGTTCGCGGTGCACCATTAGCCGACCAGCGCAGCTGGCATAGGCCGCGCGCACCTCGGCCAAGGCGATATCAGCGGCCAGCGGCGGCGTCAGCGGATCTGCATCACCGATGCCAATGAACTGCGCGCGTGGCGCAACCAACCCGGCAATCGCCCCATTTGAGGCGGTGCCCAGCAGGCCGGGGATGGTCAGATAGAGGCCATGCAGATCATGCGCCCCTGACTGGATCAGGGCGGCAAAATCGGCAAAACAACACTGTTGCGCCAGCACATGCACGCGCGGGTCAACAGCTGCCAGCCAATAGCCCAGCGTCGCCCCCATCGAGATACCAAAGACACCGACCCGCTCGGGCCTGACCTCTGGCTGCGCCGATAGCCAAGTGACCGCCGCAGAACACTCGCCCAGCATCTGCCCGGCAAGGCTGCGCCCGTGCCAAAGCGCGGATTTGGCCGCAGCACTTTCACTGACGCCCGAGCGCTGACCAAAGCAGGGCAGATCAAGGCACAGGCTGGCACAACCGATTGCCGCCAATGCCGGGCCAAGCGGTGCCTGCAACGCGGGTCGGCCTTGCATCAATTCATCGGCCCCAATGTCATAGCGGTTCCCATGCGCGTGGATCACCAAAACAGCAGGCACCGGGCCAGATCTGTCTTGCGGGCAGCAAAAGACGCCGCGAACCGGGTCATTTTGGGCGGTCACAAAGCGCAATTCGGTCAGAACATGATCTGCGTTGCGGCCCGCGCTGCGCGCAGTCTCGGTCAGCGGGTGGTTTTCGATTTCGAACAGATCGCGCAACCTGTCTTGCAAGGCGGCCATTTTAACGGGCCATCCAGCCGCCATCGACCGTCAACATTGTGCCATGCACATAGCGCGCAGCGGGCGAGGCCAGAAACACAGCCGCACCGGCAATATCGGCAGGATGCCCCCAACGCCCGGCGGGGATCCGATCAAGGATCGATTTCGCCCGCGCCGGATCGTCGCGCAAAGCTTGCGTGTTATTGGTCTCGATATAACCGGGCGCTACGGCGTTCACATTGATACCCCGGGGCGCCCATTCATTGGCCAAAACTTTGGTCAGCCCGGCCACACCATGTTTTGCCGCCGTATAAGACGACACCCGCACCCCGCCTTGCATCGACAAAAGCGAGGCGATGTTGACAATCGCACCCCCGGCCCCGCGACCAAAAGCCGCCCGCGCAAAGGCCTGACACAAAAAGAATGTGGCCTTCAGGTTCACATCCATAACGCTATCCCAATCGGCTTCGGTAAAATCGACGGCGTCAGCGCGGCTGATAATCCCGGCATTATTGACCAGAATATCAACCGGGCCTGCCGTCTCAAAAGCCGCCGGCCCCGACATAGGCTTTGACAGATCGACCGATAACTCCCGCCCGCGCCCGCCGATGCTAGCGATCTGCCCCAGCGTTTCAGCGGCGCTAGAGCGGCCGGCGCAGATCACCTCTGCCCCCGCTTCGGCCATGGCGAGTGCAATCGCCTGTCCGATCCCTGTGTTTGCGCCGGTGACCAGTGCCACGCGCCCCGTCAATGAAAAATCTGGCATGGTGCCCCCTCCCGTAGTTGTGCCCAATGCCCTTCGCCCATATCGTACTGCCCCAATGGGTGTGCTGCCCTTTGGCGAAGGTTTGGACTTGGCGTGCCCGTTTGGTATGAACGTCGAAAATCCGCCCCTTGGATGCTATCAGACGAACACAGGTTCGTCGCGGCTATTCAACTGCATTTCCTCAGAATTTACCCCGTCACACTGGCGCATGAACCCTGATGGCGCGGCCCATTGGTTGGTGTTCGAATTACCCCTGCCCCAATTGTTTGGGCGAGCGTAATTGCCAAAACGCAAGCGCGCCTGCAAGGGCGAGGATCAGACCAAACCACAAGGCCGATTGAATGCTGGCAACGGTTACCAGAAACGCAAAAGCGAACGGCGCGCCCGCATTCAACGCAAACCGAATGCCTGTGATCCGCCCGACCAAAGTGCCAAACCCTTCGGACCCAAACAGATGCAACGGTACTTTCCCCCGCACAATGTTCGATAGGCCTTGGCTTATGCCATAAAGGATCGCAAACAGAATTGCGGTCCAGACGGTGCCACCCGGGATCATCAACACCAGAAAAGAAACGGGTAGCGCGCTAAGGCAAATACGACCCGTCATCAGCGACGTGAAGCGGCTTTCGGCTGTCATTTCAACCAACCGAGCCACAACCTGCGCAGGCCCGATCACCATCGCGACCAGTGCCGCGGATCTGGCCGCGACGCCCTCGCTTTGCAAAATCAACAAGATATGAACGGGGATCGCCGCGAATGTGATGCCAGAGACGCAAATTGCAAAGCCGTACAGCCATATCGCCCGCCTGCGCGCGGGGCCTAAAAGCACATTTTCAGCGGTGATTTCACTTGGAAAATCAAGGTTTTTGACCTGCACAGGTCGCGCGCGCGCCAGCGATTTCCAATGGAGCGGCACACAGATAACAAGGTGCAATGCTGCAAAGAAAAGACAGGTCTCGCGCCAACCGAACTCGCTAACCAGCATTTGCGTAACGGGCCAAAACACAGTGGAGGCAAAGCCCCCAATCAACGTAACCGATGTAATGTGGCGCCGCGCATCTTGGCGATAAATTTGTGTCAGCCCGGCAAATGCAGCCTCATACAAGACCATGGTTCCCGCAACCTCCAGCACAATGATCGCTGCTGCAAAAGTCCAAAGATTGGGCGCCGCAGACATCAAAAGCAAAGCCGCCGCCGCAACAACCGAGCCCGCGGTCATCACCCTTCGGGCGCCAACCCTGTCAATCCGCTGCCCGACCAGTGGCGCGAACAGCCCACCCAGAAACAAACCGACGGCAAAAATGGCGAAAAACACATCGATACTGACGCCAAACTCCAACGAGATGACGGGGGCGAAGACCGCCAAAGAATAGTACAACGTCCCGTAACCGATTGTGGCTGTGATACCGATACGGATTGTTATTGGATTGCGAAAATCATCCGCAATGCGAGACAGGATCTTGATCAAAACGGTGCTCCGGACATTCGGCTTGCACAGATGCACCGTTATTGTTTCAATTGGATGACACTAAGCTGCGGCACGGGGGGCCAGCCAACCAAGCTGCGCCTGATCAATTGCTGTCAAATCGGTCATTTGGTGCCGGGATAGGCGACCACTTCGATCCCGCCCCAACATCAACGCAAGAAAAGCTGCCCATTCTGGGGTGCTATATCGGCCAGCCCCGGCGCATATTGCACAAGGCCCGCGACCAACAGCTTGGCGACCATTCGCGCCTTTCGCAGCGAAACAGGGGTTTGGTGTGGCCTAAGGTCCGTCCCCGTTTAGGCCCAAACCGCGTTGCGTCAAGGCAGCACCTCGAAACGGTCCACATCGACCATGCCGTGATCGGTGATCTTAAGATGCGGGATGACCGGCAAGCACAAGAATGCAAGCTGCAAGAAGGGTTCTTCCAGCGTCACGCCAAGGCCGCGCGCAGCAGCACGCAAATCGACCAGTGCGTCGCGGACGGTCTCGAACGGTTCCAGGCTCATCAAGCCCGCAACCGGCAAGGCCAGTTCGGCCAGAACACGCCCGCCTTCGACCACAACAAAACCGCCCTCAATTTCGCTTAACCGCGTCACCGCAAGTGCCATATCGGCGTAATCCGCCCCGACCACCGCGATATTGTGATGGTCATGGCACACAGTCGAGGCGATTGCCCCGCGCTGCAAACCAAAGCCCTTCACAAACCCCGTGGCCCGATTGCCATTTTTGCCATGGCGCTCGATCACCGCGATTTTTACCAGATCGCGGGCAATATCAGGGGCTTTGTCGCCGTTTTGGGGGGCTATATCGTAGGTCAGATGCTCGGTGATGATCTTGCCCGGCACGATACCGATCACCGGCGTTTCCGTGCGATTGCCACCGGTTCGAAAATCAGCGGCGGTCACGGCAGGCGCTTTTACCGAATTGCGACCCACCGGCGGAATGGTTTGGCGCGCCGCAAAAGTCGCATCATTCACCACCACACCCCCCGCCAAAACCAATGATGCGTTGCAATGCTCCAGACTGTCGATCACCGCGATATCGGCGCGTTTTCCGGGGGCGATCAAACCGCGATCCTTTAGCCCAAAGGCCTCGGCCGCCGAAAGGCTGGCTGCACGGTACACGGCCAATGGCGGCGCGCCCAACGCAATTGCAGTGCGGATCATGTAATCCAAATGGCCATGCTCGCCGATATCCAGCGGGTTCCGATCATCGGTGCAAAAGGCGATATAGGGGGAATGGCGTTCTGTAATCAAACTGGCCAGCGCATGCAGATCCTTGGAAACCGAGCCTTCGCGGATCAACAACCGCAGGCCTTTGCGCAGCTTTTCCAAGCCCTCTTGCGCCGTCGTCGCCTCATGCTCGGTGCGGATACCGGCGGCGATATAGCCGTTCAGGTCATTGCCACCCAGCAAAGGCGCATGGCCATCAATATGGCGGCCGCGAAATGCCTCTAGCTTGGCCATCACACCGGGGTCTTGCATCAAGACGCCGGGAAAATTCATGAACTCCGCCAAACCAAGGCTGCGCGGATGATCCCTCAAAGGCCACAGATCATCTGCGCTCAGATTGGCGCCAGCGGTCTCCATATGGGTCGAGGGCACGCAAGAGGAAAGCTGCACGCGGATATCCATCAAGGTCAGTGCAGAGGCTTGCAAAAAGTAATGAATGCCCGTCAAGCCACAAACATTGGCAATCTCGTGCGGATCACAAATCGCGGTTGTGACGCCGCGCGGGGTGACGCAGCGGTCAAATTCGAAAGGGGTGACAAGGCTGCTTTCGATATGCAGATGAGTGTCGATAAATCCGGGAACAAGGATTTTTCCCGTCACATCGATTTCACGCACGCCATTATATGCGCCGTAAACCCCCACAATCGTATCGCCGCAAATCGCGACATCGCTTGGCACCAGCGCCCCCGAGACGAGGTCAAACACCCGCCCGCCGCGCAGCACCAGATCCGCAGGCACCTGCCCGCGTGCTTGAGAAATACGATCTGAAAGGCTGGCTTGGTTCATGGGACGTTTCCTTCGCTTTGGGTCAAAAGACCCGATCAAGCAGGCAAGGTCCAGTGACGATCTGACTTGCGCCTTCGGCAAAAGGATGGTCCACCAAAGGCAGTGGAAAAAGAGGTTCTGAAATGCGCCCGATGCGCGGCATTTTGCTCAAAATTTGTTCGGTGGTTCTGTTCATCGTTATGGCGGCGCTTATCAAGTCAACCTCGGACCACATCCCGCCGGGCCAAGCCGTCTTTTTCCGTACCACCCTTGCGATGCCGGTCATTTTGGTCTGGTTGATGCTGCGTAAAGAATTGCGGACCGGTTTGCGGGTCAAATCCCCGATGGGCCATGTCTGGCGCGGGCTGGTTGGCACCACCGCCATGGGGCTGGGCTTTGCCGGGCTGGGCTACTTGCCCTTGCCCGAGGTGACCGCGATCAGCTATGCCGCCCCGATCTTGGTGGTCATTTTTGCCGCGATGTTTCTGGGCGAGCAAGTCAGGTTATTTCGGATATCGGCCGTAGTTTTGGGCTTGATTGGCGTGTTGATCGTGCTGAGCCCCCGGCTGACCGTCACCTCAGGAAGCGGCCAAGAAGCAGAGGCGTTTGGCGCGATGCTGGTGTTGGGTGCGGCGGTTTTTGCAGCCTTGGCACAGGTGTTCATCCGCAAACTGGTGATGCAAGAAAGCACGGCGGCAATCGTGTTTTATTTCTTTGTGACCGCAAGCATTCTGTCTTTGATCACCCTGCCGTTCGGTTGGGTCATTCCAACCTCGACGGAATTTGGGTTGATGATTTTGGTGGGGGTTATTGGCGGATTTGGCCAGATTTTCCTGACCTCCAGCTACCGCGAGGCCGATGCTTCGGTGATCGCTCCGTTCGAATATGTCTCGATTTTATTTGCCTTGGCGATTGGGTATTGGGTGTTTGACGAAGTGCCAAGCGTGACCATGCTGGCGGGGGCTGGTTTGGTCGTAACCGCCGGTGTGCTGATCATCTGGCGCGAACGCCAGTTGGGGCTAGAGCGAACCAAACAGCGCAAAGCGATGTCGCAGCAAGGATAGCCACGTCGCATTGCTGGAATTGCGCTTTGGTATGCGCCAAAACCTGCCCGCATCGCCATTCCGGCCAAATCAAAGGGGCTGCGACCCTTTGGCCCCGCTATTTGGCCAAAAAATATCGGGTTGTTCTTGACAGTTCGGGGCCGGTCCCACAGTTAAAAGGGGGAAGCGGCCAAGACCTTATTGGCCGTTTTTGCATCTATGACGACCCGCGCAAAGAACGGAAAAAATACGAATGTCCCTTGCCCTGATCGCCGCCCTACCCTTTCTTGGCGCGCTGCTGCCCGGCCTTTTAATCCGTGCAGGCCGCAACGCCTGCGCCTTGGTGACGGGTCTGGTCACAGCCCTTGCCCTGTTGGGGGTCTTGTTGCATGCCCCCGCCGTGATGCGCGGCGAAGTGATCACCACACGGATTGAATGGCTGCCAGCACTTGGGCTGAACGCAAATTTCTTTCTGGATGGTTTGGGGCTGTTGTTTGCCGGGTTGATCCTTGGCATCGGTTTGCTGATCATTCTTTACGCCCGGTTTTATCTGTCCAGCAAAGATTCGATGGGTCAGTTTTACAGCTATTTGATGCTGTTCCAAGGCGCGATGGTCGGTATTGTCCTATCTGACAATATCTTACTTTTGCTTGTCTTTTGGGAACTCACCTCGCTATCGTCCTTCTTGCTGATCGGCTATTGGAAGCATTTGCCCGAGGGTCGCCAAGGTGCGCGTATGGCGCTGACCGTGACGGGTGCGGGTGGCTTGGCCATGATCGGTGGCATGCTGATTCTGGGCGACATTGCAGGGTCTTATGATCTGAGCGTTATTTTGCAGCACCGCGAGGCCATTCAGGCTTCGGATTGGTATCTGCCCGCGTTGATCTTGATCTTGCTGGGGGCCTTTACCAAATCGGCGCAGTTCCCGTTTCATTTTTGGCTGCCGCACGCGATGGCCGCCCCAACACCCGTTTCGGCCTATCTGCACTCGGCAACCATGGTGAAAGCCGGGTTGTTCTTGATGGCGCGGATGTGGCCGGTTTTGGCGGGCACCCCGGAATGGTTCTATATCGTTGCCACCACGGGCCTGATCACAATGCTTGTTGGTGCAAAAATAGCGCTGTTCAAGGACGACCTGAAAGCGCTTTTGGCCTATTCCACCGTCAGCCATTTGGGGCTGATCACGATGCTTCTGGGCTTTGGCACCAAAGCGGCTGCGGTGGTTGCGGTGTTCCATATCATCAACCACGCGACCTTTAAGGCCGCTTTGTTTATGTCTGCCGGGATCGTGGATCACGAGGCACATACCCGCGATATCAAGCGCTTGGGTGGTTTGCGCCATCTGATGCCGATTACCTTTGTCATTGTCTGCATTTCCGCTTTGTCGATGGCCGGGATACCGCCGCTGAATGGGTTTTTGTCCAAAGAGCTGATGCTAGAGGAAACCGTGCATACGGCCTGGCTGGGCAATCATTGGCTGATGCCGGTGTTGGCGACGATCGGCGCGATGCTGTCGGTTGCTTATTCATTCCGGCTGATCGCCCATGTCTTTTTTGGCCCGGTGCGTGACGACTACCCGCATAAGCCGCACGATCCCGGCTTCGGTCTGTGGGCAGCCCCTGCCCTTCTGGCCGTGCTTGTCGTGATGATCGGGGTGATGCCGATGACCATGGTCGGCGATCTGGTCCGCACCACGGCAGACGCCGTGGTCGGGGGCGGTGCCGAGGTTTACATCAAACATTGGCACGGCTTTGTGCCCTCGCTTTACATGTCAGTCATCGCCATTTTGGCCGGTGGCTTCGTGCTAAGCCAGCATCGCCGCCTCGAGGCGATCTGGAACGCGGTGCCACGTCCCGATGCCAAAGTGATGTTCGATGCGGTTGTAAACGCTTTCGCGCGCGGCGCACAGGTTACCAGCGATGCGATGCATGACGGGGCGATGACCCGCTACTTCGCGATTGCCACCGTGGCGATTGCAGGCGTCAGCCTTTTTGCCTTCGCCACCGGCACGCATGCCCCCGGCACCCGCGAGATGACCGAGATTGCCTTTGTTCCCGCCGTGGGCTGGCTGTTGTTGGTCGGGGCGACAGGCTCGCTCTTTGCGTTCCATCGCAACCGTTTGCTGGCCCTGGTTTTGGTCGGCGTGATTGGGCTTATGGTCTCGGTCGGGTTTGCGTATTTGTCGGCACCTGATTTGGCACTGACCCAGATCAGCGTTGAAGTGGCGACCGTGATCTTGCTGCTGCTGGCGCTGAACTTTCTTCCAAAAGAGACCCCTGTCGAAAGCACGGCCAGACGGCGTGGCCGCGATAGCGTGATTGCAACAGTGGCTGGGTTGGGTGTGGGTGCGCTGATTTATGCGCTGATGATGCGCGAGTCTGCGTTCCAGACAATTGCCGAGTACCATCTGGCCAATTCCAAGCCCGGCGGCGGCGGCACCAATGTGGTCAACGTAATCCTGGTCGACTTCCGCGGCTATGATACGTTCGGCGAAATTACAGTGCTCGGCATTGCGGGCCTGGTGATCTATGCGCTGGTAGAGGCGCTGCTGCGCGGTGGTCCGGCGAATGATCGATTGCTGGCTTGGGTGCCTGATGTGAAACGCGCTGGCGACCGGCACCCCCTGATGCTGGTGGTCGCAACTCGGATGATCTTGCCCATCGCGATCATGGTCGGCGTCTATATCTTCTTGCGCGGCCATAACGAGCCGGGCGGCGGCTTTATCGCCGGTCTCGTCGTCGCAATTGCAACGGTGATGCAATATATGGCCTCTGGTTATGGCTGGACGGCGGCGCGCCAACGCATTGATTACCATGCGCTGATCGGATCGGGTGTCATGATTGCGGGTCTGTGC
>JBLIGH010000046.1:0-12487 GCA_047636855.1 Pseudorhodobacter sp. | reverse complement strand
ATTCCGTTGGGCAGTATTTAAGCCAGCTTGGCAAGCGGGTGATCCCGATCAATCCAGGCCATGCCGGAAAAGAGCTGTTTGGCGAGGTGGTCCGGGCTTCGCTTTTCGATATCCCAGACGATATTCAGGTGGATATGGTCGATATTTTCCGGCGCTCTGATCAGGTTTTGCCGGTGGTGGAAGACGCACTGACCGCTTTGCCGCACTTGCAAACGGTCTGGATGCAACTGGACATCGAAAACGCCAAAGGCCGCGCCATCGCAGAAGCCCGCGGCATTGTGGTGGTCGAGAATCGCTGCCCGAAGATTGAATATCATCGCCTGTTTGGCGATCTGCCACAGGGCTAATTTCCAAAAACTGCGCCGCTTTGGCGCCTGTTAACCCCGGTTGGCTTTTTCGGCCAAACCAGAGGTGCCTTCGCGGCGTTCCAGCTCGACCAGCACTTGCGCCAGGGTCACGTCGCGCGCCGCAAGCATGACAAGAAGATGGTAAAGCACGTCAGCGGCCTCGGAGGTCAGCTTGTCGCGGTCGCCTTTGACGGCTTCGATAATGGCTTCTATCGCCTCTTCGCCAAACTTCTCGGCGCATTTTTCGGGGCCTTTGGCCAGCAGTTTGGCCGTCCAAGAGCTTTCGGGGTCTGCGGCTTTGCGCGCGGCGATGGTTTCGGCCAGTCGGGTCAGAGCGTTCATGTCAACCTCATCGGGATGCCGGCGGCGACCATATGGGCTTTGGCCTCGCCGATGGTGAAATCCCCAAAATGGAAGATCGAGGCGGCAAGCACCGCCGATGCCCCTCCAAGGGTGACGCCATCGACAAGGTGATCCAACGTGCCCACGCCGCCCGAGGCGATGACCGGGACCGATACCGCGTCAGAAATCGCGCGGGTCAGAGGCAGGTTAAACCCCGCGCGGGTGCCGTCGCGGTCCATCGACGTCAGCAAAATTTCGCCAGCACCTTTGGCCACGACGATGCGGGCAAATTCCACCGCATCAATGCCTGTGGGTTTGCGGCCACCATGGGTAAAGATTTCCCATTTGCCCGGGCTAACGGTTTTGGCATCGATCGCCACAACAATGCATTGACTGCCAAAGCGGTCTGCGGCCTGCGACACGACATTGGGGTCAGCCACGGCGGCGGAATTAAACGAGACCTTATCAGCACCGGCAAGCAGCAAAGCGCGCACATCCGCGTGGGTTCGAACGCCGCCGCCCACCGTCAGCGGCATGAAACATTGCTCGGCTGTGCGGGTAACAAGGTCAAACATCGTGCCGCGATTTTCATGTGTGGCGTGGATGTCGAGGAAGCAAAGCTCGTCTGCACCGGCGGCGTCATAGGCGCGCGCGGCCTCGACCGGGTCGCCCGCATCGCGCAGGCCGACGAAATTGACACCCTTGACCACGCGGCCATCGGCGACATCAAGGCAGGGAATGATGCGGGTTTTCAGCATGGCTTTGTCTTACGCGGGGCGAGGGGTTTGGGCAAGGGCTGGCAAAGGGATTGGTGGCGCGGGGGCGTTGCCCCCCTGGCCTTGCGGCCATTCCCCCCAGGATATTTTTGAACAGATGAAAGGGTTAGGTTTTCAGGCTGGACAAGGCCGAGGCCAGATCAATTGCGCCGTCGTAAAGCGCGCGGCCCGAAATCGCACCTGCGATCACGCCAGTATCACGCAATGCCGACAGATCGGCCATAGAGGCGACGCCGCCCGAGGCGATGACCGGGATCGTGACCGCACGGGCAAGGGCCTCGGTCGCGTGAATATTGGGGCCCTGCATCGCGCCGTCGCGGTCGATATCGGTATAGATTATCGCCGCAACCCCCGCATCCTGGAAACTTTGCGCCAGATCTGTCACCATCACTTCGGTTTCAGTCGCCCAGCCCTTGGTTGCAACGCGGCCTTTGCGGGCGTCGATCCCAACGGCGACTTGCCCGGGAAAAGCGCTGGCGGCCTCGCGGACCAGACCGGGGTTTTCAACGGCCACGGTGCCCAAGATCACCCGCGCCAGCCCTTTGGAGAGCCAAGCCTCGATCGTGGCCATATCGCGGATGCCGCCGCCCAATTGGCAGGGTACTTTGACGCGCGCGAGGATCGCGTCGACGGCTGCGGCGTTCACCGGCTGACCCGCGAATGCGCCATTCAAATCAACCAGATGCAGCCATTCGCAGCCCGCCGCTTCGAATTTAGCGGCCTGAGCTGCGGGATCATCGCCAAACACCGTCGCGGCCGTCATCTCGCCGCGCAGCAAGCGCACGCATTGGCCGTCTTTTAAGTCGATGGCAGGGTAAAGGATCATGGTTGTCTCCGGGTCATGTGCTGGGCGTCTTTCGCATGCAGCGCGCTGCTTGCCAAGTCTAAGGATGTAAAACTGCGACCCAACGTCATGCTTGATCGCCCTGAAAATCCGAATGACAGTATAGGCTAGCTTTGGGAGGAGCCATGAGATGAAAACAGGTTTGTTGGCAATAGCATTGATTTTTGCGGCGGGAGTCGCGCATGCGGCGGATCCGCTGGAGGGCGTCTGGCAAACAAAGCCGGATGACAATGGCAATTTCGGTCATGTTCAGGTCAAGCCTTGCGGCACAAAGTTCTGCGGCACTTTGATCAAGTCCTTTGACAGCAACAGCAAAGAGACCAAATCCGAAAACATTGGCAAGCGTATCATATGGGATATGCAAGCACAGGGTGACGGCAATTACGGTAAAGGTAAAGTCTGGTCCCCGGACCGCGACAAGACCTATAACTCCAAAATCAAGCTGTCCGGCAGTACCTTGGGCGTCGAGGGCTGCGTCTTTGGCATCTGCCGTGATGGCGGGCAATGGTCGCGCGTGAAATAAGCGCAGCTTTCGGGTCGCTTCGCACCTCGCAACCGGCAATAGCTGGGGGGGAGTGATAGCGGAGCTGAAATGACCAACGCGCCTGCCCCACAAATGTCCCTGATCGATTGGGCTTTGTTGTTGATCCTCTCCATTCTTTGGGGAGGGTCTTTCTTTTTTGTGCAATTGGCGGTTGGGCATTTGCCGGCCCTGACAATCGTGTTTCTGCGCGTTGCAATTGCGGCGTCCGTGCTGGCTTTGGTGTTGCGCATCACCGGGACGCGGTTTCCGCAAGGTTGGGCCGTCTGGCGTGCCCTGGCGGTGATGGGGCTGATCAATAATGCGCTGCCGTTCACGTTTTTCGTGCTAGCGCAGGGGCAGATCGGCTCGGCCTTAGCCTCTATCTTGAATGCAACCACGCCTTTGTTCACCCTGATCGTGGCCCATCTGGCAACCCGTGATGAGAGGCTGGGCTGGGCCAAGGGATTGGGCCTGTTGGTCGGGTTTGGGGGGGTGGTTGTGATGCTGGGCAGTGCCGCGCTAAACGGGGCTGGTTCGGCGGTATTGGCGCAAGGCGCCTGTCTGGCGGCAGCCATTTGCTATGCATTGTCAACGGTTTGGGGCAAGCGGTTCAAAGCGATGGGCGTGCCGCCGATGGCCACGGCGTTTGGCATGCTATGCGCCTCTTCGGTGATGCTATTGCCATTGGTTGCTGTGGTGGACAGGTCATGGATGTTGCCCGTACCCGGGCTGCTGCCCTTGGCCGCGATCCTTGGTCTTGCAGTATTTTCCACCGCTTTGGCCTATCTGATTTACTTCCGGTTGCTCAACCGTGCCGGCGCCGTCAATCTGGCGCTGGTGACCTTTTTGATCCCGGTTTCGGCCATCGCTTTGGCCGTACTGATCTTGGGTGAGGCCTTGCTGGTGCGGCATATTCTGGGGTTCTTGATGATCGTCTGTGGCCTCGCCGTGATCGGCACGCGCTTTGGCCGCAAGGCTTAGTCAAACACTGACCACCCCATGCGCCGCGCCAAAATCGCCATCGCGTCAGAGCCAAGCTTGGAATTGCCCTGTGTGTTCAACCCCGGCGACCAGACCGCAATCGAGGCGCGACCCGGCGCGATGACCAAAATGCCGCCGCCCACCCCGCTTTTGCCTGGAAGACCGACGCGGTAGGCGAAATCGCCCGAGGCGTCGTAATGGCCGCACATCATCATCATCGCGTTGATCCGCCGGGTTCGCGCTGGCGAAACCATCCGGGGTGCGTGCGGCCCCCCCATCAAAAACCGCCCCGCACGGGCCAGTTGCAGGCAGGTCATCTCGACCGCGCATTGATGGAAATAGGCGCCCAACGCCAGATCCGGTTGATTGACCATATTGCCATGTGCGCGCATAAAATGTGCCAGTGCCATATTGCGATGCCCGGTCTGGGCCTCGGACCGCGCGACCGCATCATTGATATGGATATTGTCATCTTCAGCGGCCGAACGGATAAATTGTAGCAATTCCGCCAGCAATTCCTTTGGCTTATGCCCTGCCAGAATGGCATCCGTCACCGCAATGGCCCCGGCATTGATAAACGGATTGCGGGGGCGGCCCGCTTCATGTTCCAATTGCAGGATCGAGTTGAAGGCTTGACCCGAAGGCTCGCGGCCCACGCGCAGCCAAAGCCGGTCACCCAAACGGCCCAACGCGATGGCAAGGGTAAAGACTTTGGAGATGCTTTGGATCGAAAAGCCGGTCTGCGCATCACCTGCAAAATGCTCTGACCCATCGGCCAGCACGACTGCGATGCCAAAATGTGCCGCGTCTACCCCGGCCAGTTCCGGGATATAACTGGCGACCTTGCCCCGGGCAGAGGTCGCTTGCATCTGCGTCGCGATCTCTTGCAAAACAGTCGGTAGATCGGCGGCAAGATTGGCCACGTCAGGGTTTCCAGCGCAAGAAATTTCCGATCATGCGCAAGCCATTGGCCTGACTTTTCTCGGGGTGAAACTGGACGCCAATCATATTATCGCGCCCGATGATCGCCGTAATCTCGCCCGCGTAATCGACATGGGCGAGCCGCTGCGCAGGCAGGTCAACGCGGAAATGATAGGAATGGACGAAATAGGCGTGATCGCCGGTCGCCAACCCTTCCAGCACCGGATGCGATGCCCCTGCCCCGCTCAGGATCAGGTCGTTCCAACCCATATGCGGTACTTTCAACGCCGTATCGACAGGTTCGATCCGCACAACCTCGCCGCCGATCCAATCAAAGCCTTTGGTATCGGCATATTCGCGGCCCCATGTCGCCATCATCTGCATGCCGACACAAATGCCCATGAAGGGGCGCGCATGGATCGTCACCGCCTCTTCAATCGCCTCGAACAGCCCGCCATAACTGCCCAACGCGCGGCGGCACGATGGAAACGCGCCGTCACCCGGCAGCACGATCCGGTCAGCGCGTGCGACGTCTTCGGGTTTTGACGACACCAAAACCGTACCGCCATCCACCGCCAAAGCCATGCGTTGAAAGGCTTTTTCGGCAGAATGCAGGTTACCGGAATCGTAATCGACCAGAACCGTCAGCATTGTTAAAGCACACCTTTGGTCGAGGGAATCGCATCGGCGCGGCGCGGGTCAGGTTCCACCGCTTCGCGCAAAGCCCGCGCGACGGATTTGAACGTGGCCTCGGCAATGTGGTGGCTGTTGAAGCCGTGCAGCCGGTCCACATGCAACGTGATGCCGCCATGCGTGGACAGGGCCTGAAAGAATTCGCGCACCAATTCGGTGTCAAATGTACCGATCTTGGGCGTCGGAAAATCGACATTCCACACCAGATAGGGCCGCGCAGACAGGTCCAGCGCGCAGCGGATTTGCGCATCATCCATCGCAAGGTGAAAGCTGCCATAGCGCCGGATGCCGCGCTTATCGCCCAGCGCCTGCGCCAGTGCCTGACCCAGTGCGATGCCGCAATCTTCGACCGTGTGGTGGTCGTCGATGTGCAAATCACCTTCGGCTTTCAACGTGATATCGATCAACGAGTGGCGGGCCAGTTGGTCGACCATATGGTCGAAAAATCCAACCCCGGTTTTGATATCAGAGGCCCCTGTGCCATCAAGATTGACGGCAACAGTGATCTGGGTCTCGGCCGTGTTGCGGCTTAGGCTGACATTGCGCATGGGCGCGCTCCCCTTATTGGCATTGGTCTGGGTTATAGGCGGGGGGCGCGCGCTTGGGAAGGGGTCAGCCGCGTTTGCGGTGGTGGCCAAAAACGGCGGCAAGCCCAAGCAGCAGCCCCGAACAAACCGCAATCATGCCCGCAGCCGAGACCGAGCCAGACAGACCGATCCAAATCGGCCCATATCCCGCAAGAATATAGCCCAGAACCGCCGATATCGCTGCGATCAGCAGGCTTAGCCAAATTTGGACGCCAATGCGATTGGTCAGCAGTCGCGCCGTGGCAGGCGGGCAAATCAGCATGGCAATGGTCAATATGGACCCCACGGCGGTAAAGGCCGAAACCGAAGCCACCGCAGTTGCCAGCACAACCCCGAGAGAGATAACGCCGACGGGCAGGCCCATAACAGCCGCGTGGCCTGCATCGAACGAGGCCAGCACCAATGGCCGCCAAAACACCACCAGCACCAGCACCAGCCCTGCCAAAACGACTGCCATTTGCGCCAGCTCGGGCGGCAGACCTGCCAAAGCCTGCGCGTCGTAAAGCGAGGCCCAACCGTTCGCGTCAAGCCAGATCAAGCTTTCCAGATTGCCGTAAAGTGCATGCTCTACATCCAGATGCACGCCCGAAGCACCTGTCAATTCCAGCAACAGAACGCCGCCAGCGAACATCGCCGTGAAGGTCAGGCCCATGGCCGCACCGGGGTCAACGCGGGCAAAGCGGGTGATCGCCTCGACCAAAACGGCCGAAACCAGTGCCGCCGCAGCCGCCCCTGCAAACATCGCCCAGCCCGAGACCTGCCCCGTCAGCAAAAACCCGGCAATCAGGCCCGGCAGCACCGAATGGGCCATCATATCGCCCATCATCGCCTGCCGCCGCAGCAGCAAAAAATTGCCGGGCAAAGCGCAGGACAAGGCCGCAAGCGTGGCAATCGCCATCGGCACCAGCGATAGAATGACGAAATCTGCCGCCATCAGCGCAGCCCACGCCGCATATAACCCAGCAAGCCACGGCTGGGCGATAACAAGGCCGAAAGCACGAAGGCGCTGAACGCGATGGCCACGATCACCGGCCCGGTGGGCAGGCCCGGAATTGCGGCCGAAAGGGCCGCGCCACCATAGCCCGCAACCCCGCCGATCGCAGCGGCAAGTGCAATCACGACACCGGCCCGGTCGCTCCATAATCTGGCGGCAACGGCGGGGGTGATCAACAAAGCCACTACCAAAATCGCCCCCACAACCCGGATGCCAAGCAAAACAACCCCCAGCACCAACCCCATCAACGCCAGATCGGCGCGCTCGGGGTTGATGCCCAAAACGCGGGCATGACCGGGGTCAAAGGCCACCATCAGCAACACACGCCGCAACAGCATCAGCAACAGTAAAGCCACCACGCCGCCGCCCGCGATCAACAAAGCATCGGCGCGCAGCATTCCCGCGGTGGAGCCCAACAAAAACCCCTCGAGCCCCGCCTGCCGGCCTGCGCCAAGCCCTTGGATGAAGGTCAAAAGCACAATCCCTGCGCCGTAAAACACGGATAAAACAACACCAATCGCTGCATCTTCCGGCAAGCGCGTGCCCTTCACCAAGCCTTGCAAGACCCAAAGACCCAGCAAAGCGCTGGCCCCCGCACCCAGCAACAGACCGGGCAAAAACCGCCCCTCGCCACCGAAAGCCACCATGATCAAAAAGGCAATGCCGATCCCGGGCAACGTTGCATGGGCCATCGCATCGGGCACCAAAGAGCGGCGGCGCAAAAACAAGAATGCCCCAACCGCCCCGGCAGCAACACCCAAGGCCGCCGCCCCCAATGTCACCAGCGTGGCATTATACCCCGATTGTAAAAGCAGTGCCTCAAGCATGGTTCAGCCCGCCAAACCGGGGGGCACAGCGCCGCCATAGGTCCGGGCAAGGTTTTCTTTGGTAAAGGCCTTTGCAATCGAACCCGCCGCGATCAGACGCCGATTGAGCAAGATCACGCGGTCAAACCAAAGCGGCACCGAGGCCAGATCATGATGCACCACCACAACCGCTGCCCCCGCGTCGCGCAGGCTTTGCAGCACCTTGACAATCGCCTCTTCGCTGGCGGCATCGACCCCGGCGAAGGGTTCGTCCAACAGGTAGAGCTCTGCGCCCTGCGCCAAAGCACGGGCCAGAAAAACCCGCTGCTGTTGCCCGCCAGACAAGGCACCAATCTGGCGTTTTGCAAATTCCGTCATGCCAACGCGGGCCAGACAATTCATGGCATGCGCTTTGTGGGCGGCGCTGACTGGGCGCAGCAGGCCAAGCTGGCGCTGCATCCCCATCAACACGACATCAATCACCCGGATCGGGAAATCCCAATCAATCGAGGCGCGTTGCGGCATATAGGCGACTTTTTCCCGCACCGATTTAAGCGGCGCATCAAAGAATTCCACCACACCTTCGGCCTTTGGCACAACCTCCAGCGCGGCTTTGAGCAAGGTGGATTTTCCGGCACCGTTTGGCCCGACAATCGCGGTCATCGCCCCGCTTGGCAGCTCGGTCGACACGTCTTCCAACACCAGAGCACCGCCATAGCGAACGCTGAGGCCCAAAAGCCGCAGCGCCACCGGGTGCGTTATCTCTTTCATGCTCAGGCGCCCGCAGCCAACTGCCCGGACAGGCCACGTGCCGGGGCATCGCCGCCCAAAGCCTGTGCGATCAGCGTCACATTATGGTCGATCATCCCGGGGTAAGTGCCTTCATAGCTGCCCTCAACCCCCATCGCGTCCGAGAACAGCTCGCCGCCGATCTGGACCCTGTGACCCTGTGCTGCAGCCCCTTCGACCAGCGCGCGCATGGCGCGGTCCGGCACAGAGCTTTCGACGAAAACCGCCCGAATGCCGCGTTGTACCAGCAGGTCAACCAAGGCCCCGATCCGCGCCAGACCCGCTTCACTTTCGGTCGAAATACCTTGCAACCCTTCAACCTCGAACCCGTAAGCCCGGCCAAAATAGGAAAAGGCGTCATGTGCGGTGACAAGCACGCGCGAATTTTGGGGCACGCTGGACAGAATTTTGTGCGTATAGGCGTCCAGTACCGTGATCTCGGTCTTATAGGCGGCGGCGTTCGCGGTAAGTTCGGCGCGGCGTTCTGGCATCAAAGTGATCAGTGCTGCCTCGACTTCAGTGACCGCTGCCAGCCACAGCATTGGGTCCATCCAGACGTGCGGGTCGTGATGATCGGCGTAACCGGCCCAAGATAGCAGCCGGTCTTTGTCAACCGCTTCAGCAACCGCAACGACCGTTTGGCGGCGTGACAGATCTTGCATCAGATCAACCAGCTGCGCCTCTAGCCGTAACCCGTGCCATAACACCAGATCGGCGCGCACCAAGGCGGCGATATCGCTGCGGGTTTGGCGGTAGCTATGCGGGTCAACACCCGGCCCCATCAGCGCTGTCACCTCTAGCCCGGAAATCCGGCGGGCGGCATCGGCGATCATACCTGTGGTCGCTACAATGCGCGGCGCAGCGGCTGCAAATGCGAAACTCGGGCTCAGCGCCAAACCCGGCAAAAGGCCAAGCAAGGTGCGACGTGATACAGAATGAGGGTGTGTTTTGGGATCCATAAGGCGGAGATAATGCGAATGCCTCGCAAAGTCAATTGTTTTGCGAATAATTCGCAATCGCGACATCCCAACCGCCGCTACAGATCCAGGACAGGCCAAAGCGACAGAACCAACAGCGCCGCCATGGTCCAATTGAACAGATGTCGCCAACGTGGATTGGTCAAAAACCGGCGCAGGCCCTGCCCAGCGGCCACCCAAATCGCAACCGAGGGTAAGTTTACAGCGCCAAAGATTGCGGCGACACTCGCCATGGCCACAACGCTTTGATCCGGCGCATAGACCGACGTCGCGGTCAGGGCCATGGCCCAAGCCTTCGGGTTAACCCATTGAAAAGCAGCGGCTTGCAAAAAGCTTAAGGGCTTGCCCCCGGCTTGGCCGTCACGCGGCGGCGCGGAATGCGCGATTTTCCAAGCCAGCCAAAGCATATAGGCGACACTGACCAGCTTTAGCGCCAGCACGGCCCGAGGTTCGGTTTTGAACAGACCCGCCAACCCAAGCCCCACCAGCAATACCATCAGCGAAAAGCCAAGCGCCACGCCCAGCATATGCGGCAAGGTCCGGGTAAAGCCAAAATTCACCCCAGAGGCCATCAGCATCAGGTTATTCGGCCCCGGCGTAACCGAGGTGGCAAAGGAGAAGGCGATAAGGGCGGCAATCAAATCATATGTCATGCCTGCAATTTTAACGCGTATTCACGGGTTTAAGGTTGCGATTTACAGCTAAATTGGGATATTTCTGCAACTTATGACGAAGATCGACACCCTTAATCGCCGTATATTGCATGAATTGACCCGGGATGGTCGGATCAGCAATCTTGATCTGGCCCAGAAAGTCGGGTTGTCGCCCTCGGCCTGCCTGCGCCGCGTGCAGGAATTGGAACGCGCCGGCGTCATCAAAGGCTACCGCGCGGTGCTGGACCCGGAAAAAATGGGCGTGGGCTTTGTCGCTTATATGAGCGTCAGGCTAAACCTGCATACCAAGGCCGCGCAGCAGGCGTTTGAACGGGCTGTGGCCCGCGCACCCGAGGTGCGGGAATGCCATAATATTACCGGGTCGGTCGAATATTTGTTGCGCATCGAGGCGGCTGATCTGGCCTCGTACAAGCACTTTCACACCGAGGTTTTAGGGGTGTTGCCGCATGTCAATTCCATCACCTCTTATGTGGTGATGGGCTCGCCAAAGGACGAACGGGCCTAAAGGCTTAAGTCCTTAGATCGGTTTCTTGCAGTAGGCCCCGCCTTTTGGCTTCGAAATAATAGCCGCGCGAATACCATTTAACCGCTTCATCAAAGCTGCCATCGGCCAACAGCCAAGCGCCGCGCAAATATTTCACTGCATATTTCAGGTTGTTTTCCGCATCCAACAGGCCTTTTGCATCGCCCCGGTAGCCCATAGTGCGCGCCGTCGCAGGCAAGATTTGCATCAGGCCATAATAGGGGCCGTTGCGCGCGGCTGGGTTATGCGTACTTTCGCGGATGACCACCCGGTGCACCAAGGGGCGCGGCACCTCGTATAGATCGGCATATTTGTTGATGAGGCGGCGCAGTTCTGGCGTCTCATTGGGGTGAAGCGGCAAAACATTGGCGTCGCTTCTGATGCGCTCGTCAGCGCCTTGACTACGGCTGCCACAGGCAGAAAGACTGGCCGCGAGGCCAAAAATGGCGGCGCGGCGGGATAGAACGAACATTGCACTCTCCAAAACTGACTTGCGAATGCTTAACCTTGCGTCAAAGCTGTGGCAAATCCTGATTGGGAAAGCAGGCCATTTCCCGCCAATCAATACGATTTAACGCTTAGGTTCCGTTTTAAGGGAGTGTAGGACGGATTCACCCGGATTTATCACAACAGTCGAAAACGGAATATTGTCTGCCTTCCCTATTTCGCCTAACGTTTGAGCCATAAAACGATAAACAAACGAAAAAGGGGGATATTATGTCAGACACCAGCAGCTACGGCTTTGACACATTGCAAATTCACGCGGGCGCGCGACCCGATCCGGCGACAGGCGCGCGTCAGGTGCCAATCTACCAAACCACGGCCTATGTGTTTCGCGATGCCGATCACGCAGCGGCCTTGTTCAACCTGCAAGAGGTTGGCTATATTTATTCCCGCCTGACCAACCCGACCGTTGCCGCTTTGGGTGAACGCATTGCAGCGCTTGAGGGCGGTGTCGGCGCTGTTTGTTGCTCGTCGGGCCATGCGGCCCAGTTGATGGCGCTGTTTCCGCTGATGCAGCCGGGCTGCAATGTGGTCGCCTCGACCCGGCTTTATGGCGGCACCGTTCAGCAGTTCACCAACACGATCCGCAAATTTGGCTGGTCGGCGAAATTCGTTGATACCGACGATTTGGCAGCCGTAGAGGCCGCCTGCGACGAGAACACCCGTGCGATTTTCTGCGAAAGCATCGCCAATCCCGGGGGCTATATCACCGATCTGCCAGCGCTGGCCGCTGTGGCCGATAGGGTTGGCCTGCCGCTGATCGTCGATAACACCTCGGCCACGCCCTACCTGTGCAATCCGATTGCACTTGGGGCGACTTTGGTTGTGCATTCCACCACGAAATACCTGACCGGCAATGGCACCGTCACCGGCGGCTGCGTCGTCGACAGCGGCAAGTTTGACTGGTCCGCTTCGGGCAAATTCCCGTCGCTTGCGGGGCCAGAGCCAGCCTATCACGGGCTGAACTTTCATGCGGCCTTGGGGGGCATGGCCTTCACTTTCCATTCCATCGCCATTGGCCTGCGCGATCTGGGCATGACGATGAACCCGCAAGGCGCGCACTATACCTTGATGGGGATCGAGACGCTAAGCCTGCGGATGGAACGCCATGTGGAAAACGCGGTGAAAGTCGCGAATTGGCTCGAGAATGACCCGCGTGTCGATTACGTCACCTATGCGGGGCTGGACAGCTCGCCCTACAAAGGG
>JBLIGH010000045.1:0-12532 GCA_047636855.1 Pseudorhodobacter sp. | reverse complement strand
GCTGCTGCCACTGAAGTGCGCATTCTGCCCTCGTATGAAATCGTGCAAAACTGGGCAGGCTGAACACCTATCAGGGTCTGATCGTGCCGCTGGTCGCCTCTGCCACCGCTACGTTTTTCTTCCGCCAATTTTCCGCTCGATCCCAGAAGTGCTGGTCGAGGCGGCGCGGATCGATGGCGCTGGGCCGGTGAAGTTTTTCATCGACATTCTGGTGCCGCTGTCCAGCACAATGATTGCCGCGATGTTCATCATCATGTTCGTCTTTGGCTGGAACCAGTATCTTTGGCCCACCATGATCACCACAAAAGAGAGCATATTCACCCTCGTTCGGGGCATCAAGCAAATCAGCCAAGGGCTCGATGGCACCACCCTGCCGGAATATGGCCGGCCATATGCTGGCACTGATCGCTATCCTGCCGCCCGTCCTCATCGTTGTCCTCTTCCAAAGCTGGTTCGTCAAAGGTTTGACGGATTCGGATAAATAGGGATTTCCCCATGGCTCAGGTATCTCTGTCGCAGATCGCCAAGCGCTAATTAAACGGTTTTAAAGCCGTCCATCCTGCAAGTTTCGAAAACCCTGATGGTGAATTTGTCGTGCTGGTTGGCCCCTCGGGTTGTGGCAAATCCACCATGCTGCGGATGATCGCCAGGCTCGAGGATACCTCGGAAGGCAGCCTGCATATCGGCGACCGGCTGGTGAATGATATCGACCCCGCCGACCGCGATATCGGCTACGGGCTGAAAAACCGCAAAATCCCTGCGGCCGAGATTGCGCGCAAAGTGACCGAAGCCTCGGCCATGCTGAACCTCGACGATTACCTCGACCGCAAGCCAAGCCAGCTTTCGGGTGGTCAGCGCCAGCGCGTCGCCATGGGCCGCGCCATCGTGCGCGACCCGGCCCTGTTTTTGTTCGACGAGCCGCTTTCCAACCTCGACGCGAAGCTACGCAACCAAATGCGCATTGAAATCAAGGCGCTGCAGCGCCGCCTTGGCGTCACCTCGGTCTATGTCACCCATGATCAGGTCGAGGCCATGACCATGGCCGACCGTATTATCGCAATGAATGCCGGTCGGATCGAGCAAATCGGCACGCCATCGCAAGTCTACAACACCCCTGCCACCACCTTCGTTGCCTCGTTCATGGGGGCACCGCCGATGAACCTGATGCAGGGCCGCGTCGAATCTGGTACCGCCCTGATCGGCGATGTCGCCGTGATGCATGATGTGGCAAACCAGATAGGTCAGGTCACCATCGGCATCCGTCCCGAAGATATTATCCCTGATGACGTAGGCTCGTTGATACTTGAAATAACACTTGTCGAGGAACTCGGCGCACATCGGCTTTTGCACGGCAGCCTCGGCGGCGAACCGATCAGCGTCCATGTCGGCAAGAATAGCCCCGCCAACACCGGCGCCCTGAGCGTCGCGCTCAAACCCAATTCCGTTTCGCTGTTTGATGCAAAGTCAGGAGAGAGGCTCTGATTACGCGCCTTATCGATCTGCCGCTGGTCACGCCCGAAGACCGTGCCCGTATTCTTGCCGCCCCCCGCACCGCCAACGCCCATCGCAAACTGCTTGCCTCGTTGCCCGCCATGATTGCGGTGCAAATTGGCGGGGCGGCTTCGGCCAAACCGCTGCTCGCAGCACCTGTCTGTGGTGGCGTGGAACGTCAAGCGCTGCCTTTTTCCGCAAGAAAGTGCGGCACTGCTGGCACCTTTCGCCCCGCAAATTGTTCTGCTTTCCGAAGTTGATCACGGTATGGCCCGCACCGGCCAGCGCCATACAACCGCAGATTTGGCGCGCGAATTGGGTATGGCCTATGCCTTTGGGGGTAGAGTTCCACGAGCTTGATCTTGGCGGCCCAACCGAGCGTCCATTTTGCACCGACACCTTTAACGCGCGCGGCTGGCACGGCAATGCGATCCTTAGCAAAACCGCGTTCCAGCGCGTCACCATGGTTCGGCTTTGTGATCACGGCCATTGGTTCGCCTCGACCGAAAGCGACACCGATCCCGATCAACCACGTGTCGGCAGGCGCATGGCGCTTCTGGCGGTCGTGCCGGGCGAAAACAGCCCTATTTGCTTGGTCTCGACCCATCTGGAAAGCAATGCCGACGCCCCTTACCGCGATGTACAATTTGATATGTTGATGGATGCCATCGACGCCTTCGCGCCAAAGATGCCCGTGCTGATCGGCGGCGATCTGAACACCGGAAACCACCTGCCCCCCGATTTTGATTGGCGCCGCGAAACCTTGTTCGCGCGTGCCGATGCGCGCGGATTTTCAGGCCAAACCCGCGCCCTGATCCCCGCACTAGCGCCATCGGCAAAGCCGCTTTCCGACCATGACGCCGTCTGCTGCCGCGTGCATTCGGGGCGCGTTACCAAAGTTTCACACAGCTGACACCTAACGGTGATCTGCGCGCCCTATCAGACCAGCAAGAACCAAAGGGGCGCTAAATGCTGCAAATTCAGAATGTGACGCGGATGTTCGGGCAAAAAGCTGCGGTTGAGTCTGCAAGCTTTTCTGTTGATGACTCTGCTTTTGTTGGCATCATCGGGCGCTCTGGCGCAGGCAAATCGACCTTGTTGCGTATGATGAACCGTCTGACAGACGCAACCTCGGGCGAGATCATGTTTGAAGGCCGCAATGTGCTCGCGCTTGAAGGCGCAGAAAAGCGGGCTTGGCAGGGTCAATGCGCGATGGTGTTTCAGCAGTTCAATCTGGTGCCGCGGATGGACGTGGCCTCTAATGTGCTGCACGGGCTTTTGAACAAACGCTCGACGCTGCAAACCATGTTCAACCTGTGGTCGGACGCCGATATCACCCGAGCGCTGGAAATTCTGGACCGTCTTGGCATCTCGGATCAAGCGCCAAAACGCGCCGAGGCACTTTCGGGCGGTCAGCAGCAGCGCGTCGCAATCGCGCGGGCTTTGATGCAAGATCCCAAGGTCATTCTGGCCGATGAACCGATCGCAAGCCTCGACCCGATGAACGCCCAAATCGTCATGGATACCCTGCGCCGCATCCACGAAGAAGATGGCCGCATGGTGGTGGCCAACCTGCACACGCTTGATACGGCGCGGCGTTATTGTGACCGCGTCATCGGCATGCGCGACGGCCGCGTCGTCTTTGATGGGACGCCAAATCAGCTGACAACATCGGTCGCCCGCGAGATCTACGGCGCCGATGCCTCGTTCAACGAGGCCGCGACTTCGACCTCCATTACCCAGCACGACAAGGCTTATGCCGAGGCGATGCTGTCCCAATAACCAATGCCCAACCGGGCAATCCAACCGGAGACGACCATGAAAAAGCTGCTTGCCATTCTTGCCGCCACCACCGTCCTTGCTGGTGCTGCAAACGCCCAGGAAATCAAAGAATTCAACATTGGCATCCTTGGCGGTGAAAACGCCCAAGACCGTATGTCCTCGAACGAATGCTACCGTGCAAAGATCGAAGCAGCGCTTGGTGTTCCCGTTCAGGTGTTCACCCCCGCTGACTATGACGGCGTGATCCAGGGCCTGTTGGGCGGCACCATCGATCTGGCTTGGCTTGGCGGTTCTTCTTATGCCAAAACCTACCTGACCGATGACAAAGCTGTCGAAGTTCGCCTGACCAAACAGAACCTTGACGATTCGACCGGTTACTACTCCATCGGTTTCGCGCGTAAAGACAGCGGCATCACCTCGCTGGAAGACGCAAAAGGCAAGGTCTTTGCTTTTGGCGAGCCTAACTCGACCTCTGGCTACCTCGTCCCCGGTGCTGAGCTGATCGAAAAATTCGGCACGCTGGAAAACTACTTCGATCAGGTCAAATTCTCGGGTGGTCACGAGCAAACCATCGTTGGCGTAAATGGCGGCGACTTTGCAGCTGGCGTGTCCTGGGCGGACGGTGTTGGCAACTGGGAAGACGGCTATAACTCTGGCGCTTTCCGCAGAGCAACCGACTCCGGTCTGGTCGATATGAACGATCTGGTCGAAATCTGGCGCTCTAAACTGATCCCAGAAGGCCCGATGGTTGTGCGCACAGCCCTTCCGGCGGACGTGAAAGACAAGGTCACCCAGATCACTGCGGACCTATGGGAAACCGACAAGACCTGCGCTTACGGCGTAGCAGCCGGCGACGCAAAGGACTTCGTGCCAGCAAGCCACGACATGTATCTCGGCATCATCGCCGCGCGCAAACTGTCCGGCGAATAAGTTTCAGCACATCTTTTCGGGCTCCCTCCTTTGGGGGTCCGGATCTTTTCTAAGGGGGCCACATGGTCGACGTCGCCTACGAGCCAGAGCCGGGCCACCGCGCCAATATGGCCAATAATCGCGAAACCTATTTGCAGCAGATCCGTCGCAAACGCATGTATGGCGGCATTTTGTTGGTGCTGTTCATTGCCCTCATGGCCTCTGGTTTCAAAGAGGCAGAGCAACGCAACGCAGGTGACTTTCTCGCGGGTATCACCAACGTCTTCGCCTTCCCCTCCGAGGTCATCTCCGAGGCTTTCGCCAATCGTGCTAACCTGCCCGGTCTGTTTCTGAAATACCTGCCCTCGCTGATAGAGACGTTGAACATCGCCGCGGTCTCGACCTTGCTTGGTGCTATGATCGGCGCGCTTTTGGCGATCTTGTCGACCCGCGGCCTTGCCCGCTGGCCCCGGCTGATCCCGCTGTTTCGCCGCATGGCCGATATCATGCGTGCCATACCGGAAATCGTCATTGCGCTGGTGTTGATCTATATTATTGGCGGTGGCCCGGTTGCTGCCGTCATTGCCATCGCCTTCCACACCTCTGGCGCGCTTGGCAAACTCTTCTCTGAAACCGCCGAAAACGCTGACCTGAAAGCCGTCGAGGGTCTGACCTCCACAGGGGCCACTTGGGGTCAGCAAATATGGCTCGGTGTTATCCCGCAAGTCGCGCCAAACTGGCTCAGCTACGCGCTTTTACGCTTTGAGATTAACGTTCGCGCCTCGGCTATCCTCGGCTTCGTAGGGTCCGGCGGCATCGGCTATGATCTAAAACTTGCGATGCAATGGGGGGGCGGCAGATATGACGAGGTGGTGGCGATCTTCTTGCTATTGTTCCTTGCCATCGTCTGCTTCGACCAGCTTTCCAGCTTTTATCGTAACCGTCTGGTAAAGGGCCATTAAGATGACCGCAGCGCTCCAAATCGAAGTGACCCGCAGCTTTCGGACCCGACGCCTTAAGGCCTTTGCCGTCCCAGCCGTCATCTTCGTCTATCTTACGTATATCTTCTTTGCCTTCGATCTGCCGGGCCTTGCCGCGCGCGCCAAGCTCGACAATGCCGCGATTTTGATGTCCGACTTCGTCAGTTATAAAACCCATGTCACGCGCGATAACCGCACCGGCGAACTTACGGTCGCGATTGAGGGCGAAAATAAGGGCAAATACCCCGAAGGGCTTTTGCCCGATTGGGTCACCCAAGCCGATGGCCTGACCACGATCGACCTAGGTCATGGCAATGTTGCCACCTACGACCAGATCGGCGCAACCTTTGTGGTGCCCGGTTATGGCACCATCGATATTCGTCCCGAAGGCAACAAATTGATCCTGACAGCGCCGCAACCCTTGCCTGATTGGATCAATGCCTCGGATACCCGCATCACGGTGAAAACCGACGCTGGCCGGTTCGCCTATACCCGTTCCAAGGTCGAAACATTCCGCTATCAAATGGGGTGGGAGCTGTTCTTCTTCACCACCGACAGCCCGTTCTTTGCCAAAACCAATGCCGAGCTGGCAGGCCTTGTGTTCGCACCGCGCATTGATACGGCACGCTCTAACGTAGCCCATATGGCTGATGATTTCTGGAACAACCGCATGTGGCACCATGCCGATGTTGCGGGGGCGCTGTTTGAAACCATTCTGATGGCCTTCCTCGGCACCATGGGCGCGGCGATGATCGCATTGCCCTTGGCCTTTATGGCTGCCAGCAACTTCACCCCGTTCCGGTCCGTGCGCTTCGCCTTCCGCCGCCTCTTTGACTTTGTACGCGGCGTCGATGGACTGATCTGGACGATCATATTATCACGCGCCTTTGGCCCCGGGCCGATGACCGGTGCGTTGGCAATGCTGATCACCGACAGCGGCACCTTCGGCAAGACATTCTCGGAAGCGCTGGAAAATATTGACGAGAAGCAAGTCGAGGGCGTCCGTTCGACCGGTGCCTCTGGTCTTCAACGCGCCCGCTTTGGTGTAATCCCGCAGATTGCACCAATCTTGCTCAGCCAAGTGTTGTATTTCCTCGAGTCCAACACGCGTTCGGCCACCGTCATCGGTGCCATCGTCGGGGGCGGCATCGGCCTGCTGCTGACCCAAGCCATCGTAACCCAAAGAGACTGGGAAGAAGTTGCCTATTACATGGTGTTGATCATACTGATGGTCATGGCGATGGACAGCCTTTCGGGTTGGATCAGAAGGCGCTTCATCAAAGGCTAGGTCCAAGTCCACAGCGCCCAGCTACAGGCTGGCGGAGGTGCCTTTGCGCTTCTTCGTTCAAACCAAGACTGACCAGATACTGCTTGCGAAACCTGTGGGGGGGGGCAACGACAATTCCGCTATCTTCCAAAAGGGCCCTATGCAAAAACTTTCCGCCACCGCGCCGCTGATCCACCCTGAATGCGTAATCTCGAACAGCGATTTCGGCGCCTATTGCGAAGTCGGTCTTGGCAGCCGCATGACCAATTCCACGTTCCTAGATTACGCCTATTGCGACCGCTTTGCCGATACCGCCAACGCGACGGTTGGGAAATTCGTCAATATCGCCGCCATGGCCCGCATTGGTCCCAGCGATCACCCGATGGGCAACGCAGGCCTGCATCCCTTTTTGTACCGCAGCAGTTACTATTGGGATGACGCCGAAGACGACACCGAATTTTTCCAGCACCGCGCCGTACCACCATCGACCCTGATACATGGATCGGCCAAGGCGCAATCATCAAGCCCGAGGTCACAATCGGCACGGGGGCCGTCGTTGCAAGCGGTGCTGTCGCCACCAAAGACGTGGCCGCCTATATGATCGTCGCAGGCCATCCCGCTGCGTCCACGCTTGCCTGCAAAAATTACCAAGCGGATGCAGGCACTTGGATGGTGGGGTTGGAGCCATGACACGCCGCGTTATGCCTGCCCGAATTCCGCAGCCTACCTGCCGAGGCTTTCCTCGAAAAAGACAATGGCTAGCCAGCTTGTTTGGCCTACAACACGTCATCCTCAGCAAGCGTGATTGTCACACGGTCACCGGCAAACCAGGCCGTACCATATTCAACCGGCCTGCCTGCGGCATCGACATTCACGGCCACGGTCCGCAAAACCGGTGCGCCCTCGCGCAATCGCAAGTGCAGCGCCATCAGCGCATCCGCCGCAATGGCGCTGATTTTGGTGCTGCGACGAGTGTAATCCGCCACCCCGAGCTGTGCCAAGCTTGCCGTCACTGACTGGGTTTGCCGCATCACCTCTAAAAACCTGGGCAATACAGCCGCCGGCAAGATCGAGCTGAACATCGCGATGGGGGCTGCATCAGCCAACGAAAGCCCGCCAACAACATGCACTGGCGCGCCCGCGGCAATCGCAAGGTTTTCCGCTTCCACAGCATCCGCTGCGCGGGTTTCCAACCGCAGGATCTGGCGTGAGGGTGTGCGGCCCGATGCCAGAATATTTTGATGAAACCGCACTCTGCGCCCCAACGGATATGCCGCAGGCCGCGCCGCTACAAAAACACCCGATCCCCGCCGTGCGTGCACAGCACCCACCTCGGCCAAAGCCGCCAACGCATGGCGGACGGTATGGCGATTGACGCCAAAGCGCTGCGACAGCGCGGCCTCGGTCGGCAGCTTATCGCCCGCGCCGTAATGCCCCGTCTCGATTTCTTGCGAAATCGTGTCCGCGATCGATGCCCAGATTGCCGAACGCACCATTGTTACGAAAACTTCACGTGCATTTCGCACCGCCTTGTCATAATTGCTGTCTAGTTGTATAGTAAGCTAGACAACTTTGCAAGATGTCGGGATCGTCATGACAGAACAAACTCTACCGCAAACACGCCGCCAAATCTGGATGGGTCTTCTGGCCCGCGCCAAGCCTGCGCGACTGGCCGCACTTTTTCCAGAACTGCCGCCGCACGAGGTTTTGCGCGCGCCCGAGGTCGGCGCAGTGATGGTGCAAGGGCGGATCGGCGGCACCGGCCAACCCTTTAACCTTGGCGAAATGACCGTGACGCGCTGCGCCTTGCGGCTTGACGCGGACATTGTCGGCCACGCGCATGTGCAGGGGCGCGACAAGGATCACGCCCGTCGCGCCGCCGTGCTGGATGGGTTGATGCAAGGCGATCAGGCCGCGTTGATCCAAGCGCAAGTCTTGGACGTCTTACAAGTCGAGCAAGCCCAGCGCCGCCGAGCACGGGCCGCCAAGGCCGCTGCGACCAAGGTCGAATTTTTCACTTTGGTGCGCGGGGAAGATCAATGACCCCAACAGCTTTACAGGGCGGATTTGCCGATACCCCGACGCAATCCGCGCGTGCTTTTCGTGCCGCATTGGAAGCGATGGCACGACCCGGCACACTGCATGATATCACCGGGGCAGCCCCGCCTGCGCCGATGTCGCCCGCAGCCGGTGCGCTGCTTTTGACGCTTTGCGATGGCACGACGCCGTTGCATCTGGCGGGCGCGCATGATTGTGCCGCCGTCCGCGACTGGGTGACTTTTCACTGCGGCGCGCCTTTGGTTGCGGCCGAAAAGGCCAGCTTTGCCCTTGGAAACTGGGACGCGTTGCAACCGGTCGGGCGCTTCGCCATTGGCCTGCCCGACTACCCTGACCGTGCCGCAACCTTGCTGGTGGAAACCGACCGGCTGGACCCGCAAGGCGCGCAGCTTTGCGGGCCGGGCATCGAAAGCCAAGCCCTATTATCACTGCCCGAAATCGCGGCTTTTCAAGCCAATCGCGCACTGTTTCCGCAGGGCTTTGATTGCTTTTTTACCTGCGGCGACCGCATCGCGGCCCTGCCCCGCTCGACGATTGTGGAGGCCCTTTAATGTATGTTGCAGTCAAAGGCGGCGAGCGGGCGATTGAAAACGCCCATGCATGGCTTGCCGAAGAGCGGCGTGGCGACACCTCGGTGGCCGAGTTATCAATCGCGCAAATCCGCGAGCAGTTGTCACTTGCCGTCAACCGCGTCATGGCCGAAGGCTCGCTTTTCGATCCTGATCTTGCCGCTTTGGCGATCAAGCAATCGCGCGGCGACCTGATCGAGGCAATTTTCTTGATCCGCGCTTACCGCACCACCCTGCCGCGCCTTGGGGCCTCGCGCCCGGTCAAGACGGCGCAGATGGCGGTGATCCGGCGGATCTCGGCCACCTACAAAGACCTTCCCGGCGGGCAGGTTCTGGGGCCGACATTCGATTACACCCACCGTTTGCTGGATTTCAAACTGGCCGCCGAAGGGGCGCCACCTGATCCGGCCCCAACAGCCCCTGCCACCATCGAAGACGTCCCGCATGTGACCGAATTCCTCGCTCGGGACGGGATGATCGAGCCGGAACCGCAAGGCGAAACCGCGCCGCCCGACCTGACCCGCGAGCCGATGGAACTGCCTGCCAATCGCGCGCTGCGCCTGCAAGCGATCACGCGCGGCGACGAAGGGTTTATCCTTGCGATGGCCTATTCCACCCAGCGCGGCTACGGGCGCACCCACGCTTTTGTCGGCGAGCTGCGCATCGGCACGGTCGCGGTGGAAATGGAGATCCCAGAGCTGGGGTTTGCCGTCGAGATAGGCGAGGTCGAGCTGACCGAATGCTGCTCTGTCAACCAGTTCAAAGGCTCCAAAACCGAACCACCACAATTCACGCGGGGTTACGGTCTGGTCTTTGGTCAAACCGAACGCAAAGCCATCGCGATGAGCCTTGTCGACCGCGCCCTGCGCTGGAAGGAATTGGGCGAAGAGTCGATTGGTGCCCCTGCACAGGACGAGGAATTCGTGCTGATGCACGCCGATAACGTGCAGGCCACGGGATTTCTCGAACACATCAAACTGCCGCATTACGTCGACTTTCAAGCCGAATTGGAACTGGTACGCCGCTTGCGCGCCGAGGCATTTGCCGCACAGGAGGCGGCAAAATGAGCATTGCCCTGTCACATATCACCTTGATCACAACTGACCTTGATCGCATGCAAAACCTACTCGAAACCATCCTCGAAGCACGCTGTATCTATGCCAGCGGGCAAAACACCTTCTCCTTGTCGGAAGAGCGTTTTTTCAAGGTCGGTGACACTTGGGTTGCTATCATGCAAGGCGATGCGCTGTCGCACCGCAGCTACAATCATATCGCCTTTTTCGTCGAAGACGGTGCCCTTGACGCATGCAGACAGCGGGTCGAGGCGTTGGATCTTGACCTTCATCCCCCGCGGCCACGGGTGAAGGGCGAAGGCCGGTCTGTCTATTTCTACAGCCACGACAATCACTTGATTGAACTTCACAGCGGGACGTTGAACGAACGCTTGGCGCGTTACGCACAAACGCAGGGGCAAGCTGATGACCGACTATAACTTCGCCTATCTGGACGAGCAGACCAAGCGGATGATCCGCCGCGCGATCCTGAAAGGCGTGGCGGTGCCCGGCTATCAGGTGCCCTTCGCCAGCCGCGAAATGCCAATGCCGTATGGTTGGGGCACAGGCGGGGTGCAAGTGACGGCCGCCTGTCTGACACTCGAAGACACACTGAAAGTCATCGACCAAGGCGCCGATGACACCACTAACGCGGTCTCGATCCGCAAGTTTTTCCAGCGCACCGCCGGTGTTGCGGTGACCGAAGCCACGACCGAGGCCAGCATCATCCAGACCCGTCACCGCATCCCAGAGACGCCGCTGACCGAAGGCCAGGTCTTGGTCTATCAGGTGCCAATCCCCGAACCCCTGCGCTTTTTGGAACCCCGCGAGACCGAGACGCGCAAGATGCACGAGCTGGAAGAATACGGCCTGATGCAAGTGAAGCTGTACGAGGACATCGCGCGGCACGGGCAGATTGCCACCTCTTACGCCTATCCGGTGCGGGTCGAGGGTCGCTATGTGATGGACCCGTCGCCCATCCCCAAATTCGACAATCCCAAATTGTCCGGCTCTGCCGCGATCCAGCTGTTCGGCGCGGGGCGCGAGCAGCGCATCTACGCCCTGCCGCCCTATACCGAAGTTGTCAGCCTTGATTTCGAAGACCACCCCTTTTCCCCCTCTAAAGCCGCACATGATTGCGATCTGTGTGGCGCGGGCGAAAGCTATCTGGATGAGGTGATCACCGATGATCAAGGGGGGCGGATGTTTGTCTGCTCGGACACCGATTTTTGCAGCACGCGCCGCCACGCAGGCCATACGGGTGCGTTGGGCGTGCCATCTCAGGGGGGCAACTGATGGACGGAAACAGTCTGGGTATGGCCGATCAGCCGATTTTGTCGGTGCAGGGCATCACCAAACGCTATGGCAACCGGATTGGTTGCGCCGATGTCTCGTTTGATTTGTATCGCGGCGAAGTGCTGGGGATCGTGGGCGAAAGTGGTTCTGGCAAATCAACGCTGCTGTCTTGCCTTGCGGGCCATCTGACACCGGATCAGGGCCGCGTGATCTTCGAGACGGCCCAAGGCCCGCGCGACACCGTGACCATGGCCGAAGCGGAACGGCGTCGGATGGCGCGCACCGATTGGGCCTTTGTGCACCAAAACCCGCGTGACGGCTTGCGGATGGGCGTCTCGGCTGGTGGCAATGTTGGCGAGCGGTTGATGGCCATCGGTGCGCGCCACTACGGCGATATCCGCGCGCAGGCTGTCGATTGGCTGGGCCGGGTCGAGATTGCCGCCGACCGCATCGATGACCGCCCCCGCGCTTTTTCCGGCGGCATGCAGCAGCGTTTGCAGATCGCCCGCAATCTGGTGACCGGGCCGCGACTTGTGTTCATGGACGAGCCGACGGGCGGGCTTGATGTCTCGGTTCAGGCGCGGTTGTTGGACCTTTTGCGCGGTTTGGTGCGCGAAATGGGGCTTTCCGCGATTATCGTCACGCATGATCTTGCCGTGGTGCGCCTGTTGGCCGACCGGTTGATGGTGATGAAGGACGGGCGTGTGGTAGAACAGGGGCTGACAGATCAAGTGTTGGACGACCCGCAACACAGCTACACGCAACTTTTGGTTTCCTCTGTTTTACAGGTCTAAGAATGCAATTTGCCGATGCCGCCCAGCCTGATCGCAAATCTTTGCGGCACGCGCGTCCAAGACAGCCCCTGCTGTTGACGCTTGGCGCGGGGATTGACAGCTCTCTTTTCTTCAAATGGAAGCACTGGTTATGATCGAAATTAGGGACCTTGCGAAAAGCTTTACCCTGCACAATCAGGGGTCTGCGGTTATCCCCGTCATGGCGGGTGCCAACCTGCATGTCGATGCGGGCGAATGCGTCGGCTTGATTGGTGCCTCGGGGTCAGGCAAATCGACGCTGATGCGGATGGTCTGGGGCAACTATCTGGCGGCCTCGGGGCAGATTATCATCGGC
>JBLIGH010000044.1:0-12698 GCA_047636855.1 Pseudorhodobacter sp. | reverse complement strand
CTGGCCTGGGTCCGCCCAGACCGAATGAAGGACTACCCGATGCCCCCAGCCGACTTGCCGTTAATTCCAATCTTGAGGGATTGGCTTTAAGGGATTGTTAACTATTTCTGCTATAATCCACTCAAATATTAACGTTTACACTTCGCTTACCTGAAATAATGGGTAGAATTATCTAACTTGCCAAATTGGGGGATTAAGCAATGTTGCAAACGATAACACTTGGAAGCTGCGTATCAATACAAGGGCTGTTTGTTGAAAGAAGGCCGAACGGGGAAATTGTCGTCCGGGTTGACGACAAGAATTTCGTAGGTATTCCCGTAACGGCCAGACGGGCCGTCGCCTCTAACGAATGAAGCGATTTAAGTAAAAAAGATCACCGTTTAAACAAAAAACGCCAGGCAAACTGCCCGGCGTTTTTTTAGATCTCATCACAGGTTCAAGCCAGTCTGCGTTCGATTTCTTCACGTTCAAAGATCTCGATAACATCGCCTTGGCGAATGTCTTCGTAGCGTTCAAACGCCATGCCGCATTCTTGACCCGAAATCACTTCTTTCACTTCGTCTTTGAAGCGCTTCAGCGTTTTCAGCGTGCCTTCATGAATGACCACGTTGTCACGTAGCAAACGCACACCCGCCGAACGGCGCGCGACACCTTCAGTCACAAGACAACCCGCGACCATGCCAATGCCGGTCACTTTAAAGACCTCTTTGATCTGAGCGTAACCGATAAAGGTTTCGCGCACTTCGGCTTTCAACAGACCAGAGGCCGCGTCTTTGATGTCATCCACAAGATCATAAATCACGCTGTAATAGCGAATTTCCACGCCCTTTTGGTTGGCCGACTGCCGCGCCGAGGCATTTGCCCGAACGTTAAAGCCAATGATCGGCGCACCAGAGGCTTCTGACAGGCTGATGTCGGAATCGGTGATCGCACCAACGCCGTAATGCAGCACGCGCACGCGCACCTCATCATTGCCGATTTTCTCCATCGCCTGAACGATGGCTTCGGCAGAGCCTTGCACATCCGCTTTCACAACGATCGGCAGTTCAGCCACATCCTTATCAGCCTTGGCTTTCGCCATCAGCTGCTCCAGCGTGGTTGCGGCACCGACTGCGGCGCGCCTATCTTTGGAGGCGTTTTCGCGGTAGGTCGCAATTTCACGTGCCTGTGCTTCTGTCGCAACAACGTTCAGCACGTCGCCTGCCGCAGGTGTGCCTGACAGACCCAGAACCTCAACAGGAACCGATGGGCCAGCCTCGTCTACGCGCTCACCTTGATCGTTGATCAAGGCCCGCACTTTGCCCCATTGCTCGCCAACGACAAAGATATCGCCGCGCCGCAAGGTGCCGTTTTGCACCAGAACCGTTGCCACGGGTCCGCGACCCACATCCAGTTTCGCTTCGATCACGGCGGCTGCCGCGGCGCGGTTTGGGTTGGCCCGCAGCTCAAGGAGCTCTGACTGAAGCGCAATGGCCTCTAGCAAGTTATCCAGCCCCATTCCGGTTTTAGCCGAAACTTCGACGTCCTGCACTTCACCCGACATCGCTTCCACAACGATCTCGTGCTGCAACAGATCCGTGCGCACCTTGGTAGGGTTCGCGCTCGGCTTGTCACATTTGTTGATCGCGATGATCATCGGCACATTTGCGGCCTTAGCGTGTTTGATCGCTTCAATCGTTTGCGGCATCACGGCGTCATCAGCCGCGACCACCAACACAACGATATCCGTAACCTGCGCACCCCGTGCCCGCATCGACGTAAATGCGGCGTGTCCGGGCGTGTCGAGGAAGGTCAGCACAGCGCCGTTCTCGGTTTTCACCTGATAGGCACCGATATGCTGGGTGATTCCCCCCGCTTCGCCTGTCACCACACTGGTTTTGCGAATCGCATCCAAAAGCGAGGTCTTACCGTGGTCGACATGGCCCATAATCGCGATGATCGGTGGCCGGGTAATCAGATCTTCAGACGAATCCTGAACCGAATCGATCACCTGCTCTACATCGGCGTCCGAGACACGCACGATCCGGTGGCCGAACTCTTCGATCACCAATTCAGCGGTATCCGCGTCAATGGCTTGGTTCATCGTCACCATCATGCCCATTTTCATCAGGCTTTTGACAACATCAGCGGCACGTTCTGCCATGCGGTTTGCAAGCTCTGACACCACGATGGTTTCAGGAACCTGCACATCACGGAATTGCTTTTCAGGCTTCAGACCCAAGCCAAGCGCTTTTTGCCGCGCCTTTTCCTGCTTGCGCTTCATCGCTGCAAGGCTGCGTGTCCGACGTGAATTATCACCGGCCAGCGCATCGTTCAGCGTCAGCTTACCGGTGCGGCGGCTGTCTTCGACTTTGGCTTTTGCGCCACGTCCGCCATCGTCAGCCCGGTTGTCATTGTCACGGTTGTTCTTGCGCGGTGTCGGCAAGCCAGGCTTAGCAGAGGCCGGGCCACGGGCATCAGCGTCCGTAGTCGTAGCAGCCGTCGCCGCTGGCGCGGGCTTTGGCCGCGCTGCGGATACTGCTGGCTTTTTAGCCTCTTCAGCTGCACGAGCAGCCTCTACGGCTACGGCTTTGACCCGCTCTTCTTCAGCGACCTTCGCGCGCTGCGCTTCTTCGCGCTCACGCTCATCGCGCTCTTTTGCTTCGATCTCATCGCGCTTGCGTTGACGATCTTCTTCGTTCTGGCGCTCAAGCATCGCCCGCTTTTGGGTGTCTTCCGCCTCGCGTGCTTTCGCTGCGCGCAATGCGGTCAGACGGCGCTCCATCTCAGCGTCGGAAATGCCCGCGGGCCGTTTGGAGGGATCACCCAAATGCGAAGCACCGCCGCCGCCACCAGCAGCGCCACCTGGCGCACCCGGTTTCGGCACGACAACGCGCTTACGTTTCGTTTCCACTACAACACTTTTCGTACGCCCATGACTGAAGCTTTGCTTCACCTGACCCGAACGGGGGGCGCCACCTAGGCCGAGGGGTTTTTTACCGTCTGTATCGCTCATGCGTCTTGTCTATCCTCATCGGCGGTCTTCCCGCCTAATTGCTCACGGAAACCCGCAAGCCTTGCCGCTTCCTCTACAACACGAAAGCCGAGTCCACCAGCGGCAAGCGCGCCGTGTATTGCATGTTCACGCCCGAAAGCCAAACCCATTTCCTGAGCCGTCAAACAACCGATCATTCGCCTTTCGCCAACGGGGGGGCGCAACTTGCTTTTGCCGCGCTCCGATCCGTCACTGGCCTGGATCAAGGCAATCGCCTGTCCTTTGACCAACCAGTCTTTTACTTTCTCATACCCGGTCACCGCTTTACCCGCTTTACGCGCTAAACTAATCAACTCTATCACCCGCCGAACCATCAGCGCCTCGACCATTGCAACAAGGTCATCAGGCACTTTTACGGGCTGCTTGGCCGCACGGGCAAAAAGCCCTTTCTTGGCGGCCTTGGCAATTGCATCGCGGTCGGCGGTCACATAAATGCCCCGCCCCGGCAGACGGCCCAGAATATCTGGCACCACCTGCGCGTCAGGTCCAACCACAAAGCGGATCAGACCCGCCTTTGGCTGGCTTTCTGCCGTGACGATACACCGGCGCTCCGGCTCGTCACGATCTTTATCCCGTCCCCCGCGCGACATAGGGTTGAAGGCCCTTAGGCCTCCTCCTCCTCAGCGTCGACTTCTTCGACCTCGTCGCTCGTTTCAAGCTCTGTCGGGTCAACCCAACCCAACATAACACGGGCGGTCATAACCAGATGTTGCGCCTCTTCGAGGCTAACGTCAAACTTTTCCAGAACGCCCTCATCCTTGACGCGCTGACCTTTTTCCGTAGTCCAGCCGCCCGCCAGTTCCCAATCCGCACAAGTCGCGAAATCTTCCAGCGTTTTGATCCCGTCATTGGCCAATGCTTCCAGCATTTGTGGCGTCAGACCTTCGAAGTTCACAAGGCTATCTTCCACGCCCAGCGCGCGCGCAGCTTCCATGGCCCGCGTATTGGCCGCTTCCAGATGTTCGCGAGCACGGGTCTGCAATTCGCCCGCAGTGCCTTCGTCGAAACCATCAATCGACAGCAATTCATCGGCATCGACATAGGCCACTTCTTCCAGCGTCACGAAGCCTTCGGCCACCAACAACTGTGCCATCATCTCGTCGATATCAAGCGCTTCCATGAACAGGCCAGTGCGTTCGGCAAATTCAGCCTGACGACGGGTGGATTCGTCGCTTTCGGTCACGATATCAATATCAAGGCCGGTCAGCTGACTGGCCAAGCGCACATTCTGCCCCCGGCGACCAATCGCAAGGCTCAGCTGCTCGTCCGGGACCACAACTTCGATCTTGCCCGCTTCTTCGTCGATCACAACCTTGGTCACCTCGGCAGGCTGCAAAGCGTTCACCAAGAAGGTCGCCTGATCTTCGTTCCACGGAATAATGTCGATCTTTTCGCCCTGAAGCTCGTTCACGACGGCCTGAACACGGCTGCCGCGCATACCGACGCAAGCGCCAACCGGATCAATCGAGTTGTCGTAGGAAATCACAGCAATCTTGGCGCGCGAGCCGGGATCACGGGCTACGGCTTTAATCTCGATGATATTGTCATAGATTTCAGGGACTTCCATCTTGAACAGCTCGGCCATGAACTGCGGGTCGGTGCGCGACAGGAAAACCTGCGGGCCACGGGCCTCGCGGCGCACGTCCTTAATGTAGCAACGGATCCGATCGTTCGGGCGGTAGCTTTCGCGGCCGATTTTCTCGTTGCGGCGCAGGATGGCTTCGCCCCGACCAATATCCACGATGATATTGCCATATTCTTCGCGCTTGACCTGACCATTGATGATCGTGCCTTTGCGGTCTTTGAATTCTTCGTACTGACGGTCACGCTCGGCTTCGCGAACCTTTTGCAAGATCACCTGCTTGGCCGATTGCGCCGCAATCCGACCCAGATCGACTGGTGGCACTTCCTCGATGATCTCATCACCGACTTGCGGGTCGGACAGATGCTTTTTGGCATCTTTGACGTTCATCTGCGACTGGTAGTTTTCAACCTCATCATCGCCCACAACCGTGCGCACACGGGTAAAGGTGGCGCGGCCGGTCTTGCGGTCAATCGCGACACGGATGTCCAGCTCGGACCCGTAGCGCGACTTCGCGGCACGGGCGAGGCTTTCTTCCATCGCCTGGATCACAAGATCCGGGTCGATCATCTTTTCGCGCGCGACGGCTTCTGCGGTCTGCAAAAGTTCAAGCTGGTTAGCTGAGGTAATCGCCATGGTTTCCTCCGAGGCTTAGTGTCTGGTCACTGGGGTTTCGTCGGCGTCATCCGCGTCTTCCCCATCTGTTTCTTCAATGTCGTCAAAGTCTTCTTCGGTAAAAGTGCCGGCGTCTTTGCGTTGGCGCAGCATCTCCGCGATCAGATCTTCGGTCAGGATCAGCTTGGCATCCGACAGCCATTCAAATTGCAACCCGATGGTCAGGGATGCACCGGCTTCTTCAATCTCGATCAACACCTCATCGCCTTCGGTGCCACGCAAAAAGCCTTTAAAGCGGCGACGCCCGTCAATCAGTTCAATCGTTTCGACCCGCGCCTCATAATCGGCCCACATGTCGAAGTCTTTCAGACGGGTCAAAGGACGGTCAATACCCGGCGAAGAGACTTCCAGCGTGTAATTGTCAACGATGGGGTCTTCGACATCCAGAACGGCCGAGACCGCAGTCGAGATTTGGGCGCAATCATCCACAACAATACCGCCCTCTGGCCGGTCTGCCATGATTTGCAAGGTCGGTGTCTTGCCGCCCATCAATCGGATGCGAACAAGCTCGAACCCCAAGCCTTCAATGGCAGGCGTCACGATATCTGCCAAGCGGCGATCAATAGCGGTTTTAGCGATCAGGTCGGACATGTCGTATCCCAAAAACGAAAAACGGGCCAACAGGCCCGCATGAAATTCGGCAGCTTCAGGTTTGGACCCTGAAACATCTGTTATTGGCGATATACGCCCCACGCGCTGCAATAGCAAGGCTTGTTGCGTCAGCCCCTTATTTGCAAATCCACAGCATTCCTTCAAAAGAATGGCTGGTTTAGGCAAACCCTGTCACCGAATCATCAAGGTCAGCCGGTGGAAACATTTCGGCAGTTGGGGCAAACGCGAAACCGGCACAAGGCACGCTTTCGCAGTACCGGGCGGCGGGGCTAGCCCTTCCCGCCTTTGAAAAACCGCTTGATCAAGATGACTGTTCCGGTTTCCCAGATCAGCTTCAGATCAAAGCAAATGCTCCAATTGCGTTGATAAATCAGATCCAGCTTGGCCTTTGTCGGCACACAGCGTTCGGCGTAAGTGCGATCTGTTTCTGCCGCGTCCGTGCAGGCGGTCAGCAATTTTTCTTCGCGGCCATGAAACCGCAGGCTGGCCAAACCCGTGATCCCGGTCGGGCTTTTCAAAACCTCGGCGTAAATCGGCTCAAACCGCTCGACATATTCGCGCAAAGGCGGGCGGGGGCCAACGAAGCTCATATCGCCCTTCAGCACATTCCAGATCTGCGGCACCTCATCCATCCGCGCCTTGCGAATAAACGCCCCCAAAGGGGTGATTCGCCCGGTTTTATCACCGCCTGACACGCCACTTTCCTGCGCGGCCATGGTCATCGTGCGCAGCTTCCACAGCAAAAATGGCCTACCCGGTGCTTTCATCCTTTCGGCGACGTAAAACAACGGCCTGCCTTCGGTGAAAAGCATAATCATCAGCAAAATCGAGAATGGAACGACAAGAATGGTCGATAACAGGACCACCAAAGTCAAATCCAGCAATCGCTTGCTAATGGGCATGCCCAAGCCCCCGCCACTCTGCGACCATCGCCGCCGGGCGACCCGCAGGTGGCGGCAAGCGAGACAGGCTTTGCAGCCGGGATGTGTCTAACACAACCCGCGCGATTGCGGCGGCCCGGGGCGCCCCAAAGCCCCAATCGATACCCGCGGCATCCAGCAAAGCCGCCATCGTCACCGGCAACGGCGTTGCGATGTTAAGGACCGTTGGCAAAGCCTCGCGCGCGGCGGAAACAGTGGCCAAGCGCGCCAGAACAGCCCCCAACGTCACGGGCCCAATATAGGATCGCACAGGCCCTTCGTCAGAGCCTGCAACCGGGTCCAAAACCACAGGCAAACCCGGTTTCGCGCCACCCAGCAGCGCATCCAGCCCCGCAATATTTCCGATCCGCAAAATCGTCAGTGATGGTGCATTTGGGCCTGCCTTTGCATGCCAATCCAGCGCGGCACGCTCCATCGCCAGTTTTGCCTCGCCGTAAGCACCAGCCGGCGCCGTCGCCGCGTCTTCGGTTAACGGGGCATCGCTGGCACCGTAAACCGCCGCGCTAGAGGCCAAGAACACATGCCGCGCGCCCTGCGATGCGGCGGCATGGCAAGCGGCAAGCGCAAGATCGGTGTTTTGCGCCAGATCACCGCCCCGCGTAACACCCGCCAGGGCCAGAATCACACCGCCCGCCACCATATCCGGGCAAGGCGCATTCAAAATATCCCAGGCCAGATAGCCCGCCTTTGCATCGCGCGCCTGCCAGATAGGCCGCAACCCGCCGCGCATCGCCCAAGGCCAGCTTTTGCGCAAAACAGTTCCGACGCGGCCAGTCCCGCCCGAAATCAGAAAAGGAATAGCCTGCGCCACCATTTATTCATGCCCTTCCAGTCTGGTTCTCAGCTCTCGCAAAACGGGCAGAACGGCACGGACCCGGTCAGCCCCTAAATCGCGCACGAATTCATTGATCAGCGGCGCTACCGCTTGCACGGCGGCATCCCTTGCAGCGCGGCCCGAGGGGCTGATCGCCACAAACTTTCGTCGCGCATCATCCCAATCGGGGCGAATATGCACATGCCCCGCCCATTCAAGCTTGCTTAACGTGTTGGTCATCGCACCGCGCGTCACGTTGAACGAGCGCGCCAATTGCGCCGGTGTCCGCTCGTCATTCAACCGCGCCAAATGATTGAGCACCCCGAAATGCGACAGCTCCATACCGCGCGGCAGCGCTTTGGAAATCCGGTTGCGCGCCAGCTGGTCGGCCATGAACAATTCGCCAAACAGGGCGACGGCCAGATCTTCTTGGGAATCAGGCATAACGGCCCTCTTTTCCGGGCTTTTGGTAATCGCGATCATGGCGCAGCGAAGGCACGCGCCCACGTGCGCGGTCCACCTCTGATACCTCCACGTCGGCAAAGACAACGCCTGTCTCGATGCCGCCATCGGCCAGAACCTCGCCCCAAGGTGCCACGACAAGGCTATGCCCATGGGTTTTTCGCCCCTTGCCGCCAGAGGTTTCCGGGTGAAACCCGCTTTGCGCCGGGGCAAGCACGAAGCAGCCCGTTTCAATTGCGCGGGCCCGCAACAAAACCTCCCAATGGGCGGCACCGGTCAAATGATTGAACGCCGCAGGGATGGTCAGGATCTTGGCACCGGCCTGCGCCAAATCGCGGTAAAGTGATGGGAAGCGTAGATCATAGCACACCGTCATGCCCAGCGCGCCCCAAGGTGTTTGCGCCAAAACCGCCGCGTTCCCAGGTCGGTAGCCCGCCGATTCGCGATACGATTCGGTTTCCGAGACGTCGACGTCAAACATATGGATCTTGTCATACCGCGCCACAATCGCGCCGTCTGGCCCGATCAGAAACGACCGGTTTGCAAAGCGGCCATCGGCATCTTGCGTCAGCAAAGCCAAAGAACCGATCAGCAGCCAAATGCCCAAAGCCGCGGCCTCTGCCTGCAAGGCGGCAAGCGTCGGGTCATCGGCTTCAAGATGAAAAACCGCGCGTTGATGATCCCTGTTGGAGGACAGGCAATTGGTGCATTCCGGCGTCAGCACGAATTCAGCACCGCCCTGTGCCGCCGCGCGGATCAGCGACACCGTTCCCGGCAGATTAGCTGCCGGATCGTCGCTGACCTTCAGTTGCACCAAGCCCACCCTCATGGGTCAGCCCGCAAGCATCGGGCTAAGCTTGCCCGCAGAATCCAACGCGTGCAGATCGTCCGAACCGCCCACATGTTTTCCGCCGATGAAAATCTGCGGCACAGTCCGCCCGCCATTGGCGCGTTGGATCATCTTTTCGCGCGCGCCCGGATTGCGACTGACGTCGATCTCGGTGAAGGTCACCCCTTTTTGGGTCAAAAGGCGCTTGGCTGCATGGCAATAGCCACAAAGCGGCGAGGTATAAATCTCGACAGTTTTCATGTTTGGCTCCCTATGTCCGCATGACTATCAGGATTTAACTATCCTTCGCAACGCGCGCCAGTACCAGAACAGAAACGTGACTGGCCCCCGCCGCAAGGCAAGTATCCGCCGCAGCCCCCAGCGTCGCACCCGAGGTCATCACATCATCGACCAACAACACATGCCGCCCTTGCAATCGTGTCACCCGACGCGGATGCACCTGCAATGCATCGGCCATATTTTCAAAACGGCTTTCGCGATTGCGCCCACCTTGACTGCCGGTGGCGCGCGCACGGATCAATAGATCGGGGCAATGCTCTAACCCGGTCAGTCCGGCCAAAGCACCCGACAGCAGCGCCGCCTGATTATAGCGGCGTCTGAACAGGCGAAACCAATGCAACGGCACGGGCGCCAGCAGCATACCAGGCTGCAACAACGGTCGGGCCGCGCGATGCAGCCAGATCGCCGCCGGTCGCGCCAAATCCAGCCGGTCGCCATGCTTCAGCTGCAAGATAATCCGGCGTGCATTGTCTTTGTACAACAATGCAGCCCGCCCCTTATCCCATGGCCGCGCCAGCGTCAGGCAATCATCGCAATGCTCTGGCTGCCCAACGTCTTCGCCCGGCAGCGGTGTTCCGCATTGGTCACAGACCAGCCCGTTGATAAACGGCGTTTCGCGCCAGCACGTACCGCAAAGCCCGAAATCAGAGGTTACAAGCGCGTCGCAACTGATACATTGTGGCGGGTAAATCATACGCAGCACCGCTTGCAATCCCATACATCCCTCCTATGGTCCCGCCATGCATATGCCAGACCTAACCGACCGTACCGCCCTGACCCGCAACCGCACCCGCGCGCTTGCGATGGCCGACCCTGCCCTGTTTTTGCACGAAGACATGATCGCCGAGGTTCAGGAAAGACTGATCGAGGTTAACAGGTCGTTTACGTCACCCGCCATCGTGACGGGTTTTCCCGATTTATGGCGCAAAGCCTTCCCCAATGCCCGGATCGTCGTCGATGACGAGGTTTTGGCGCTGGAACCGGGCGCGCATGATTTGGTGATCCACGCGCTGTGCCTGCATTGGGCAGGCGACCCGGTGGGCCAACTGATCCAATCTCGTCGAGCATTGCGGCCCGACGGGCTGTTTTTGGGCGGCTTGTTTGGTGGCCAAACCCTGCACGAGCTTCGCGCCTGTCTGGCAGAAGCAGAAGTTGCGGTAACGGGGGGCCTGTCGCCGCGCGTGTTGCCGATGGGCGAGATACGTGACCTCGGCGCGCTGTTGCAACGCGCGGGCTTTGCGCTGCCGGTGGCCGATGCCGCCGCGCGCAAGGTTTTGTACCGCGACCCGCTGCACCTGATGCATGATCTGCGCGCGATGGGCGAGGCAAATGCGCTTGCCGCCCGCCGCAGGCACCCGATGCGCCGCGCTGTGCTGACAGAGGCGGTAACACGCTACATCGCCGAATTTAGCGCGGATCAAGGCCGCATCACAGCAACTTTCGAGACGATTTTTCTGACCGGCTGGGCCCCTGACGATAGTCAGCAAAAGCCCTTGCGCCCCGGATCGGCGATTGCGCGGCTGGCCGACGTGCTGGGCGCGCCCGAAATTTCATTGCCCGCGACAAAGGGCGAAACTTGACCCGGCGGCTTTTGCCGTTATGTCCGACCTAAGACGAAACAGAACCGGAGAGCGCCATGCTGGACCAAAAGCAAAACCAACCTGACGTGACCCCCGGCTTTGGTCGCCTGACCCATGCCGCCGCCGACCATCCTGCGGTTAAGGCCCCCAAGATTGGCATTTTGCTGGCCAATCTTGGCACGCCAGACGGCTATGATTATTGGTCAATGCGCCGCTATCTGAACGAATTTCTGTCCGATAAACGTGTTGTCGATATTACAGACTGGATCTGGCAGCCGCTGCTGCAATTGGTGATTCTAACGCGTCGCCCCTTTGCGTCTGGCGCAAATTACAAACTAATCTGGAACCACGATAAAAACGAAAGCCCCTTGCTGACGATCACCAAGGATCAAACCGCTAAAATCGCTGCCACCATGCAAAAGCAATTCGGCGATCAGGTCATTGTTGACTTCTCGATGCGCTACGGCAATCCCACGACCAAATCCAAAGTCGAGGCGATGGTCGCTGCCGGATGCGAGAAAGTGTTATTCTTTCCGCTGTACCCGCATTACGCCGGGGCCACCTCTGCCACTGCGAATGACAGCTTTTTTAGTGCTATGCAGAAAACCAAACGCCAACCCGCTGTGCGGACCGTAGCGGAATATTTCGACCACCCTTTGTATATAGACGCACTGGCCCAGTCGGTAGAGACCGCCTATGCCGCGATGGAGGTGAAGCCGGATGTGCTGGTCGCCAGCTATCACGGCATGCCAATCCGCTATTTGATGGAAGGGGACCCCTACCATTGCCATTGCCAGAAAACCTCGCGCTTGCTGCGCGAACGGTTGGGATGGCCAAAAGAAGCGATCGAGACCACCTTCCAATCGGTTTTTGGCCGCGAGGAATGGCTAAAGCCCTATACCGTTAAACATGTGGCAGAGCTGGCAAAACAAGGCAAAAAACGCATCGCTGTGATTGCCCCCGCCTTTTCTGCGGATTGCATCGAGACGCTGGAAGAGATCAATGGCGAAATTCGCGAGGCCTTTGAACATGCGGGCGGCGAAAGCTTCACCTACATTCCATGCCTAAATGACAGCGATGCGCATATTGCGGCACTATCAGCGATCATTACAGAGAATTTAACAGGCTGGGTGCGCTAGACACCCGACCTTTGGGCAAGAAAAACAGCAGCTAAAAAAGAAAAGGACGGCAGGTTTCCCTACCGTCCAATTCTATAAACCAATCCTTGCGGAATTAGTTAGAAGCAGCAGCTGCGATAACCAACAGCAGCAACAGTGGAACAATGATCCCACCAGCAGACGACGAAGTCTGCTCTTCAATAACTTCAATTGGTGTAATTGGCTCAGCAATGCCACCAGCAAAAGCAGACGATGCAGCAACTGTGATAACAGCTGCGAGTGCAAGTTTCTTCATATTAAACCTCCAGTTTTCGCGCGACACCGAATTTTTCAGAGGTCGATGCGCGCACCCAAGACTATACCTCGTATGTTTCTACTAACCAGCTTGCCCTGTAGATTGCAATCTGGGTCGTAAGAATTGCGTTTGCGATCCAGCGGTTTCGTCAATTTGGCAACACTTAACGGCCCTAATATCATCCTAAATGTAACAAAGTAAGCGTAAAATCGCCAACGCCACCGAAAATAGGGCCCAAAGCGCCTGTTTTCAGTGCGCTTAACCCTCGCAACTTAAATCAAAAGAACCTGAGTACCGACCTTCGTTAACGCAAAAAGCTGGGCAATATGTTCGTTGTAAAGTCCAACACAGCCATTCGAAGAGCGGCGACCGATCTTGCGCGTATCATGGGTGCCGTGAATGCGGTAATAGGTCCAAGACAAATGAAGCGCATGCGTTCCCAATGGGTTATCCGGC
>JBLIGH010000043.1:0-12719 GCA_047636855.1 Pseudorhodobacter sp. | reverse complement strand
GTTGCAAACCTCGGATGCACGCAGTCCCGCACCGTAACTGATGCCAAGGGCCGCGCGATATTTGAGCCCGGGGCCGGGCATGGCGGCCATCAAATCAGCCACCTCCTCGACACTCAGGACAATCGGCAATTTGTGGGGCTTGCGATGAAACTGCATGAAGCGCTTCATCTCATCGCGTCCACAGGTGATGCCGAAAAAGAACCTCAGGGAAATGATACGCACGTTGAAAGTGCTGGCAGTTACCCCATCCTGCGTCAGCTTGAGTTGATAGGCACGCAAATCCTCAGGGGTGGCTGTATCGGGCTGTGCGAGAAAGGATGCGAAATGCTTCACATTCCGGATGTGCGCTTTTTGCGTCTTCTCGCACAGCCCGCGAATATCCATGTCTTCGATCATCCGCTGACGCAGTGGGGTGGTCTTCTCCTCCTTCATGGGAACCTCCTGTCTGACGGTGGGAAAGACCCCAATCGTCAGCCCAAAAAGACCCACCACAAAGCAAAAGAATTAAATCTGTGCAGACGATGCAACCAGGCGCTAATGCCGCGGAGCGGCTTAGTCCTCCCGCCCGTTGTGCCACCCTAGGCGAGACTATCTACGCCAACAATGTACGGGCAGCAATCTTTGTGAATTCTACTCTGCGCGTAATCTTCTAACTCACGGCATCACCCCAATGCTGTCGTTTTGCCAAGCCCCGACCATCTCCCGCAACTCCGGCGGCTCGATGACCTCGACCGTATTGCCCCACTGGTACAAATGCCAAGCCATCTCGATCCAGCCGCTGGCAAGGAACGTGACAATCAGCCCGCCGTCAGCATCGTCGGTCATGATCTGATCGGTGTGGAACATGAACTCACGGGCGGTGATGGCCGCGGCTGGGCTGAACCGCCAAACGACCTGGCCGAACTCTGCTTCCGAATGAAAAGACCCAAACGACTGCGCGGCATATGCGTCGAGATTAAAATCCTTGTCCCGCACGAAGGATCAGGCCATGCATCCCGGGACGTAGGTCACGCAACAAGACCATCCGATACGACAGGCGCCGCTACAAACGACGCAACCGGATCGAGCGGATGTATGGCAGACTGAAAGATTGGCGGCGCGTGGCAACCCGCTATGACCGGTGCCCCGAGGTGTTCCTGTCAGCAATAGCTCTTGCTGCAACGGTCATGCTTTGGTTATGTGTCCTGATCCTAGGGGTTTCTCACCCCATCGAGTTGCGCCTTTGCAGATCGCAACTGCCCGATCATGGCGAAATGCTCGCAGTGACAATATGATTGGCCTATGCTCTGGCCGTCTGAAAAACAGTCGAATATTGGTCACGCAGTTGGTTTTTTTGGACTTTTCCCATCGTGTTACGCGGCAAGGCTTCTAACACCTCAATCCGGCGTGGCCGCTTAAAGCCTGCCAGATCGCGGGCGACGGCGGCCTCGATCGCCTTCAAGTCCAACGTAACGCCCGGCTCTGCAATCAAGACCGCAACGACGCTTTCGCCGAAATCGGGATGTGGCGCACCAATCACCGCGCTGTCCAGCACACCGTCTTGGGCATCCAGGAAAACTTCGACCTCTTTTGGATAGATGTTGTACCCGCCAGAAATGATAAGGTCCTTGCCGCGACCCACAATCTGCACATAGCCATCATCGTCAATCCGCGACAAATCCCCGGTGATGAAAAACCCATCGTCGCGCAACTCGGCTTTGGTCTTGTCAGGCATTTGCCAATACCCCTTGAAGACATTCGGCCCCCGGACCTCCAAAACTCCGATTTCGCCTTGCACCAGTTCCGCCCCTGTTTGCGGATCGCACACCTTCACCTCCACCCCTGGTAAGGCGAAGCCAACTGTGCCAGCGCGGCGTTCGCCATCATAGGGGTTTGAGGTGTTCATGCTCGTCTCGGTCATCCCGTAGCGTTCCAGTATCCGATGCCCGGTGCGCGCCTCGAAACGCTCGTGTGTTTCTGAAAGCAAAGGCGCCGAGCCAGAGATGAACAGCCGCATATGTGCGGTCAATGCGGGCGTGAAGCGGGCATCGTTGAGCAGCCGCGTATAGAAGGTTGGAACCCCCATCATCGTCGTCGCTTCGGGCAGTCGGTCCAGAACGGTGTCTTGATCAAATTTAGGCAAGAAAATCATCGCCCCCCCCGCAAGCAACATCACATTGGTCGCGACGAACAGCCCATGACTGTGAAAAATCGGCAGCGCATGCAAAAGCACATCCTTTGACGTAAAGCGCCAGCAATCGACCAGCGCTTCGGCATTGGATAAAAGATTGCGGTGGGTCAGCATCGCGCCTTTTGAGCGCCCCGTGGTGCCGGACGTATACAGCAGTGCGGCAAGGTCATCCAACGCGCGCGCCACCGTCGCAAATTGCGTCGATTGAGATGCTACCAGATCCGGCAAAGACCCGCTTCCATCCCCTGCAAGCGTGCGCAAGATACAGCCACTGGTCTTGGCAATCACGGCCATTTCTGTGGCCTCGGCCGGATCGCAGACAAAGAGTGTAGCGCCGCTATCCCCTACGAAATAATCCAGCTCTGTCGGGGTATAGGCCGTGTTCAGTGGCAAGAACACCGCGCCTGCCTGCACACAGGCCGCATAAAGCGCCAAGGCTTGGTCAGACTTTTGAATATGCACAGCAACCCGGTCCCCCGGACGCACGCCAAGCGCTACAAGTGCATTGGCGTATTGTGCGGCCCTTGCCAAGAATTCGGCATGCGTGGTCGTTTTCCCATCCGCAAGATGTAGAAACGGCGTGTCGCATCCAGCATGCGGGGCAAAAAGCGCGTCAAACAGCGGATTGGTCATCGAAGTCCTCTTATCGTTTTGGATCTTGCCCGGCGATTGCAGGCCCGAATTCAACTGGCAGCGTCGGGATCTTGATCCAGTATTTTCATGTATCTCGCAAAGCCCGATGTGATGTGGGCATGCGCCGCTGCCCTCGCCCTATCTTCATCACCCGCAATGACCGCCGCGCTGATCGCCTCATGTTCTTCAAGCGAACGCGCCACATTCGATGCGAGTGACAGGCCGCGCCTGCGAAACAAATGCATCTCTTTTACGATGTTGTCATAGATCGTTTTGGCTTTTGGATTATCCGCCGCTTTCAACAACATGTCGTGAAACGCTATATTGAGGGCGTAGTATTTGGCGTTATCCTTGCTGGCGATAACGCTGCGCATTTGATCAAGATTGGGCTTCATTGATTTTACCAAGCCACGTTCCGATCCGTCGGCAACGCGCCGGGCTGCAGCACCACAGGCCATCGCAAAAACGGCGCCGCGCAACTCATACAGGTTTCGCACCTCGATCAGCGTCGTCTCGTGGACATAGGCGCCGCGGTTGGCAATCAGATCGATCAAACCGCTATCTGCAAGCGACCGGATCGCCTCGCGCACGGTGCCACGGCTTACGCCCATAATGTCAGATAACGAGAGTTCGTTCATCTTTTCGCCCGCCTTGAGATCCCCACTGATGATCATCTGCTCCAACTCAGAGCGCACTTCGCCGGCTAAGGTTTCACGGCGGGGGGAAATCGATCTCATGGTCATTGCCTTTCATGATCCCTATCTGAATATTTTGTCAACAATTAACATTCTTATTGTCATATGTTGGTCGATAACCTAAGCATGATTCAGCAGATAGTCCATGAGGGGATAGAGCATGGCGAAGCCTGCAAATACCAGTGCTGACGACCGCGCAGACACACATCGTTCGTCAGGCGCACCGATGGGAAGTACCGCCCTGAACGGGCTGCGTGTGCTTGACCTTACCCGGGTCCGCTCGGGTCCGACATGTGTGCGGCAACTCGCGGATTGGGGGGCTGATGTCATCAAAGTCGAAGCCCCGGTGGATACCGCTCAATTTGGGGGCCCGCGCTCTGGTGCGGACTTTCAAAACCTGCACCGCAACAAGCGCAGCCTGACGCTGGACTTAAAATCTGACGCTGGCGCGGCCGCTTTCCGCAAGCTTGCACAGACCGCCGATATCATTGTCGAAAACTTTCGCCCCGGCGTCAAAAAGCGCCTTGGCATTGATTATGAGACCTTATCACAGACCAATCCGAAACTGATTTACGCCTCAATCTCGGGCTTTGGGCAAGACGGGCCAATGGCAGACCGGCCCGGGTTCGATCAGATCGCGCAGGGCATGGGGGGGCTGATGTCGATCACCGGTCAACCGGGCTCTGGGCCAATGCGCGTTGGCATACCGATCGCTGACCTTTGTGCAGGATTGTTTGCGGCGCAAGGCATTCTGATTGCCCTTTTTGAGCGGTCTCATTCTGGAAAAGGCCAATGGGTGCAGACGTCGCTTTTGCAGGCACAGGTCTTTATGTTGGACTTTCAAGCAGCGCGCTTTTTGATGGATGGGGATGTGCCCAAACAAGCTGGCAACAATCACCCGACCTCGATCCCGACAGGCGTGTTTGGCACCAGCGACGGGTATATGAACATTGCGGTGACCGGCAATACCATTTGGGCGAAGTTTTGCGATGCCATGGGCCGGCCCGACTGGCTGGAAGATCCGCGATATGCCACGGCCCCTTCCCGGTCAGAGCACCGTGATGCTTTGGGCGCTGAAATCGAGGCAATCACCATGACCCGCGAAACGGCTGCATGGATTGACCTGTTCACGGATGCCGGCGTCCCAGCGGGCGAGATTAACGATATTGGCCAGGTTTTCGCCAACCCGCAGGTACGTCATCTCGGGCTTGCCCAGCCCGTCATCAGCCAAGAACGTGGCGAAACCGAACTGGTCGGCCAACCAATTTTGATGAGCCGCACGCCAAGCCGCATTGCAGCCCCACCGCCAACGTCAGGTCAGCACAGCGCAGAGATCCTAACCGAGATCGGCCTGAGCAAAGACGAAATTGCCGCGATGAAAGCCTCTGGCGCAACCTCATAAATCCCTAATAAGGACACAGCATGACTGACAAAATCCTGACAGAGCAATCTGGCGAAATCGCCCGGATCATTTTCAATCAACCCGAAAAGCGCAACGCCGTCTCGCTGGAGATGTGGGAGGCTGTCGAAGCTGCCGCAACTCGGTTTGCGGCGGACCCAAGCGTACGCATCCTGATTTTATCTGGTGCTGGTGGTAAGGCTTTTGTATCGGGTGCGGATGTCTCAAAATTCGAGACCGAGCGTGCCAGCACCGAAGCTGTCGCCCATTACAACGCAGCCACCAAACGTGTCTACGATCTGATCGAAGCGTTCCCCAAGCCGACAATCGCCCAAATCGACGGGTTCTGCATCGGAGGCGGCGTTGCCCTTTCGCTTAGCTGCGACCTGCGGATTTGCGGTGAAGGGTCCCATTTTGCGGTCCCCGCCGCCAAACTGGGGCTGGGCTACGGGTTTGAAGGTCTCAACCGGCTGGTCAACGTCGTCGGTCCTGCCTTCGCCAAAGAGATCTTTTTCACCGCCCGACGGTTCAATGCCGAAGAGGCACGGGTCATGGGTCTGGTGAACCGCGTGGTGCCCGACGACAAAGTGGGCCAAGTCGTGCAAGAGACCGCAGAGATGATCGCGGCAAATGCACCCATGACAGTTGTGTCGGCAAAATACATCGTCGGCCAGACCCTTGTGGACGAAAGCAAACGCAATCTGGATGAATGTGCCGCACAAGTGAAAGCCTGTTTTGAAAGCGCCGATTACATCGAAGGCCGCCGCGCGTTCTTAGAAAAGCGCAAAGCCAATTTCGTGGGGGCTTGATGGCAGACGGATCGCGCAAGCGTGTGAATGAAGACGTGGCGCGCGCGCATTTGGAAACGGCGTTGGAAGGCCACGATCAAGCGTTCGAGACCTTCTTTTTTGCGCGGTTCCTGGGGCTCGCATTCGAGTACTTGCCTTCCGACGCGCCTGACGCTGAAAAGGATATGTGCCGCCTGACGTTCGAGGTAACTGACATGCTGAAGAACCCGCAAGGCTCTTTGCATGGCGGGGCGATGTGTTCAGCGATGGACATCTCGATGGGGCATCTTGTGAACAAAGTCGCAGGCCCCGGTGCAACAATCGAAATGAAGGTGCAGTTTATGCGCCCCGTGACCGAAGGTATCGTCACAGTCGAAGGGCGATTTACAAAGCGCGGGCGCAGCCTTTCCTTCATGGAAAGCCGGCTCTTTTCGCCTGATCAAAAACTTGTAGCACTTGCCAGTGCAACGTGGAAAATGCCACCTAACTGACACTTTAGGATCGCCAAATGATAACGACCAAGCCCGACCTGATGGACCATGTCCGCGCCCGATTCGCCCATGTTTCCGAATGCCCTTTCGAGGGACCGCGTGTCTTTTTTGAAAATGCCGGTGGGGCGTTGACGTTGAATTCTGTGGTGGCGACGTCCGCGAAGTTCGCAGCAATCCCTGACAATCAAGGTCGGGACAACCCGGCGGCTCGTGCGCTGGTTGCGATTATTGACAAAGCTAAGGCCGATATGGCGGTGATGTTCAACGCAGCCGACGGGCAGTTTTTTATGGGCGAAAGCGGGACAGAATTGCTGTTCCGCCTGATCCGTACTGCCATTGTTGGCACACCTGCGGGCAAGGTCTTTAGCAGTACAGTCGAGCACCCTGCGACCCGTAGCGCTGCCTCCAAGTGGTCGGAAACGATGGGCAAAGCCCACGTCTACATCAAGCACGATGATGCCACGGGTGCGGTCGATGCACAGGCCTATGCCGCACAGATCACACCCGATGCACAGGTCGTCACGATCCTGCACACCTCGCCGGTCACCGGTATGGGCATGGACGTGGCCGCCATTGCCAAAGCCGTTCGCGCAGTAGCGCCAAACGCTTTCATCATCGTCGACGGCATCCAGCACGCCGCCCATGGACAGCTGGACATCGCAAGCTACGATATCGACGGCTATGTCGTGTCGCCTTACAAGGTGTTCTCGCGGCACGGTTTTGGAGTGGCTTGGGTTTCGGACCGCTTTTCAGCCCTGCCCCACGAACATCTGATAGACGCGCCCGGCGATCCTTGGGAATTTGGCACGCGTGACACCGGGGCCTATGCCACGATGTCGGACGTGGTAGAGTATTTCGATTGGCTTGGCAGCCAATTCACCGATGCGACCGACCGCCGCGCACGCATCGTGGCCGCGGGTGAAGCGATACATGGTCATGAAAGCACGCTCGCCCATGCGATGATCCATGGCACTGGCAACCAAAAAGGTCTGATCGATATGCCATCTGTCATCCTCATTGGCGGCGTATACAACCCGCGCAGGGAGGGGCTGGTGTGCTTGGCCGTCAAAGGCATGGCCTCGCCCGATGTTGTGACGATGCTTCGCGAGCGGGGCATCAGGACCCACACGCGCAAAGCAGATCACTATTCTGGAAATATCCTTGATCCGCTTGGCCTTAGCGATGCTGTGCGGGTGTCGATGTGCCATTACAACACCGAAACCGAGGTCGCGCAATTCTTGCAAGCCATGGGCGAAATTACCGAAGGCGCGGCCTAGCCCGCAGCCAACCGTTCTAATTTCGCGACAAGGTCTGGCGCGATGTCAAAACCTTCCGCCTGCGCCTTTTTCAGCGATGCAATGGCGCGGGCACCGGGAAGCCGGATCGCCACGTTGGGGTCAATCGTGGCGCTGCTTTCGACCAGCCTGCGCGCGTCAAACATCCGGTTTGACAAAGCATCGGCCGACATCAGTCGTGCCGCGTCGATCAAAATGATCATATGGCCAACATTGGCCACAGTGCCCGGCTGCAAATTGGCATTGGGGATTTCGGAAAGCATCGCCGCACCCGATAGCCCCCCCGCAAACAGATCCAGGACTAGCGCCAGATTGGCGCCTTTTGCCCCGCCGATGGCTAGCATCAGACCTTGCATCGCGGCTTTCGCATCAGTGGTCGGCTGGCCATGCGCATCGGTCGCCCACGTTTCTGGGATTGGGTCGCCTGCTGCGGCCGCTTGGCGCACTTTTGAACGCGCCGCCACTGATAATGCAATATCGAGCAATACAGGCGCGCGCCCCGGATTTGGGATCGCAAAGCCCAAAGGGGCATTGCCAATGACGGGCTGACGACCACCAGCAGGCGCAATCATCGGCGCGGTATTGGTCGTGATAACGGCTGCGAACCCCGCTTGCGCTGCAATATATAGATGCGGCGCCAACGCCCCCAGATGAGAGGAGTTGCGGCAAAAGGCGGCACCGACCCCAGCGGTGCGCGCGGCCTCCATTGCGGAATGGGTTGCGCGATATGCGACGGCAGCCCCAAGGCCGTTTTGCCCATCGACCAAGCGCAGCGCGGGTGCTGGTGCCGTAATCTGCGGCTCGGCATCCGCATTCACCCCCCCAGCCCGCAACCGGTCCACATAGTCGCTAACACGCGCAAGCCCGTGCGTTGCAATGCCCATCATCTGTGTCATCGTCAACATCGCCGCCGCATCCTCGGCCATGCTAGGGCGCACGCCGACATTTAGGAAGGCGCGCGCCGTCAAATCTTTGGCTTGAGACTGCGTTATGCGCACCCTGTCAGGTCCCTGCCTTGTTGGCCGCGCCCGCAGTTTTGCCGAAGCGGTTCATAAGGGGCAATGCGACAACAAACATAACCGTTACCCCGATAATCCAAAGCGAGGCCGGGCGTTCAACGAAGATCGAGAAGGATCCACGGGATATGGTTAGTGTCTGTCGCAGCGCCTCTTCTGCCAAAGGCCCAAGCACCAACGCAAGCACGAGGGCTGCAGGGGAAAACCCGTAAAGCCGCATGAAGAAACCTACGATGCCTGCCGTAAACATCAGATAAGTCTCGATGAAAGACGCATGCACCGAGAAGGTGCCCAGCGTGCAAATCACAATCACGCAAGGGCCAAGAACCCGGTACGGCACCTTGATCATTTGCACAAACAGCGGGATCGCGAAAATGCTGATCACCAAAAGCACCATATTACCAAGGTACATCGACGCAATAAGCCCCCAAGCCAATTCCGGATTTTGCTCCATGAACAATGGCCCCGGGCGCAGGCCCCACATCAAGAAAGCCGCAAGCAGCACGGCCGTCGAGGCCGATCCCGGGATGCCAAGGGTCAGCAACGGGATCATCGCCCCTGAAGAGGCTGCATTATTGGCCGTCTCGGGCGCCACAAGCCCCGCCATTTCCCCCGTGCCAAACCGTTCGGGGTGTTTGGACAGCGACCGCTCGGTTGAATAGGCCATCAGCGATGCAATGGTCGCACCCGCCCCCGGGATGACACCAACGATAAAGCCAAGAATAGAGTTTCGCGCCATCGTCATTCGCGTCGACATAAAGTCATGCCGGGTGGGCCAGAAACGTTCTTCTTTGTCATATTGCACAATGCCGCCGGTTCCGGTTTTGTGCATGCCTTGGTGAAAGGCGTAAAACAATTCGCCAAGACCAAACAGACCGATGGCGATCGGGATAAAGTAAATCCCCCCGATCAGTTCCGCCGACCCAAACGTGTAGCGTCCCTGCCCCGTCTCAAGATCGACGCCCACAGTTCCAAGTGCAAAGCCGATCATCGCCGAGATCAGACCAAGCTTCCAATGCTGACCAATCATGACGATCAGCGTCAACATTCCCATCACCGCCAGCAAGAAGTATTCCGGCGGCCCAAAACTGCGCGAAACTTGTGCAAACATCGGGGCCAGCACGGTAATCATGACAACCCCAACCGTGCCACCCACAAATGAGGCGACGGCCTGCATCACCAAAGCAGGGCCTGCACGGCCTTTCTTGGCTAGGGGAAATCCATCAAAGGTACTGGCAACGGTTGCACTTTCGCCGGGCGTGTTCAGCAAAATCGACGTGATCGTGCCGCCATACATCGCCCCGTAATAGATTGCCGCCAGCATCATGGTGGCCCCAACCGGGTCCATTCCAAAGGTCACTGGCAACAAAATCGCAAGGCCGGCTGATGGCCCAAAGCCCGGGATCACCCCAACGATCATGCCCAGAAAGGCACCTGCCAGAAGATAGAGCATGTTGATCGGCGAAATCGCGATCGACAACCCCATCATAAGATCGCTGAAAATGTCCATCGAGTGGTCTCCTGCCCGCACAGGCGGGGCTTGGCATGGGGTTTAGATTGGAAATGCAAAAAGGGCGGGCGGCATGTTGGCGTTCAGCAACTGATCAAACAGAAGATAGACCGCTGCTGGGAACACGATGGACAGGACCGCATTTTGCAAATGCTTGCCACGGTTCAGAAAAGACAGCGTCAGCGCCAGATAGATCACCGTCGCAACAAACCCGCCAAACAGGCGCAGCAGCACGGCATAGGTCACGGCCAAAGCGATCAGCTTGACGACATCCCCCCAAGAACTGTTGTCGTCGCCCGCGACGCGGCCTTCTCGCAAAGCGTCCAGAATGACCCAAACCGTCATGGCGATCGCCGCACAACCGACGAGGCGCGGAAAGAAACCCGGACCAAGTCGCCCGGTGCGGGAAAAAAATGACAGATCAACGAACGCGACATAGCTGTAAAAGACCGCACCAGCCAATACGATGAAAAGAAATGCGAGGCGCATATAGGGTGTCCCATTAGGTTAAGATCTGCAGCACCCTATTGGCGCTGCAGACCCTTCGTCATCGGTTGTTTTAGTCGATCGCGCCAACGTCGCGCAGCACGACCTCAAAACCGTTCTTGGTGTTCGCCAAGAACGTGCGGAAGTCTTCGCCGTAAATCACGGTCGGGGTCAGCGTGTTTGTTTCGATGTAGTTGGCCCATTCAGGTGTCTCTACCACCTTCTTCATGGTCTCAATCCACCACGCCTGCGCCTCGGCTGGTGCGTCTGGGGCAAGGATCAAACCTCGTGGCATCGACACGCCAATGTCAAAACCAACATCACCCATTGTCGGCACGCCGTCCAATGCGGACGGTGTATTTTGGCCAGAGAACACCAGCGGGCGCAACTCGCCAGACTCGATCAGACCCAGAAGTTCGCCCGGGTTCCCAACCATGGCATCCAATGCATCCGACAAAAGCGCGGTCGTCTGATCCGCCATGGAATTGAACGAGACATAGTCAAACTCGAACCCAGCCTTCTGGGCAAAAAGCGTTGGGACAATGAAGTCCACGTTGACCGTGCCGGTGCCGCCGATGTTCATCGGGCTTGCTTTGGCGGCGGCAATAAACTCGTCGATGTTCTGGATTTCGGAAGATCCGTTCACAACAAGAACAAGGTCGTCAGCGGCCAAAAGCGCTACAGGTGTGAAGTCTTCTGGTTGCCAAGGTGTGTCAGCCTGCAAGGGCGTGGTGACGAAGCTGCCCGAGGTTGTCGAAATCCCGTAAGCATTGCCGGACTGGGCAAAAAGATACCCCCAGCCTACAGCACCAGAACCGCCGGCACGATTTTCGGGTGAGATATCGCCCGGGTACATGTCGTATTTTTTGAGAATGTCGATAATGGTGCGTGCCATGATGTCGTTGCCGCCGCCGGGACCAAACGCGATGGTCCAATCCAGCGTCTCACCGGCAGCCGGATAGTCCTGCGCTACAGTCGGTGTCGCGATTGCCAACGGTGCAGCCAAAATGGCCGCCACTGTGCCGGCTTTCAGCCAAGATATTTGCGTTGTTAAAGTACAAGTCATTGTATCCTCCCAGATTTTTGGACTTTGGTTTGGCCGTGCCACACACTCCTGTTGTGCGACACGTCAGATCGGTGTTCTCGCAGCGCGCGGCCTCCTTTCATCAATTCATAACGTCTCCAATAGGCGGGCTTTGCCATTGGTGTGATGTTGGGCACCTTCGCGGCGCGCGGCGTCGACGTCGCCCTGCTCGATTGCAGTGACGATCCGGTCATGTTCTGCATTGGACAGGGCCAGGGATTTGGCACCGGTTAAAACGCGCAAACGCAATAGCCGGACTTCCTTCCCAAGCGAGCAATAAAGCGCCTTTGCACGGGTCGCGCCGGAAGCATCTGCAATATGGTCATGAAACGCGAGGTTGGTTTCGAAATACCGATCCTCATCGCCATCCATCAGTGCGGCGTTCATGCGCACCACAAAACTGCGGAGCTCGGTTTTGACTTTCGGTGTCGCGCGTTCCGCAAGTTTCGCGCAAAGCTGCCCGGCAATCATCGCCCGCAGATCATAAAGCTCTAACGCGTCTTCCAGCGACAGCTTCCGCACAAACACGCCTTGATTTGCAACTGTCGTAACAAGCCCTTGATGCTCTAGCGAACGGGCCGCTTCCCGAACCGGGCTGCGGCTGACGCCAAGCTGCTCTGCAAGACTAATCTCGTTCAGCCGCTCCCCCGCGGCGACGTCCCCATTCAGGATCATGCGCTCGATTTCGTCGCGCACCTCGTCGACCAGCGACCGTTGCCGGCGCTTCTTAAAGGGTTCTCGTACATTTACGTGCATTTCCATCGATCCAAAACAGATGTTTAATTACATAATGTCAACATTATTCTGCTGATTGACAATAAAATAGATCTATTCAATATTTGCCGGGCTTGATGCGGCAGACAGCGTCCATGCAAGTTGAACTGCCGCCAAAGCCTCAGCCACCCAAATGACAGACCCATAGAAAGATTCCCCATGTCAGACCTTCTACTCGCCGGAAAAACGGCCTTCGTCTCTGGCTCGGGGCAAAATATTGGACGTGCGATTGCGGTCCACTTGGCCACGCTGGGCTGCAACGTTGTTGTAAATGGGTCCAGTGACGAACAGGCGGCGCAAGAAACCGCCAAGCTTGTGCAAGATGTGGGCGGTCGGGCAATGGTGACGATGGGTGATGTAAGCCAATCCGCAGCCGTA
>JBLIGH010000042.1:0-12755 GCA_047636855.1 Pseudorhodobacter sp. | reverse complement strand
GGCTATCGCCCACCCGCGCCGGAAAGCATGATGCCGATAGACCAGAGGCCCACCATGCACTAACATTCAAACTGGACCACCCGATGGGGGCACTCCACCGGGCCCGGCTTTGCACGACGGTCAAATACCCGGGCGACACTGGCACAACCTTGGCTCCGAGGCGGGCGGCCTCTAATGTCCGGGCGTGTGGTTTGGCGCGCTGGGCGACAAAGATCGTCGCCTTCTTGCCCAGCGTCCGGGCAACATGTGCCAGGGCGGTTTGCGCGCCGCCTTCGGGCGGGCTGGCATAGACAGCCTCCTGCACGCCATCGAATACCTGTCCGATGAACCGGGCTTTGGTGCCGCCGGGGTGCAAGTCGTCACGGACCACCCAGATTCCCGAATGGGCTTGCACAATCGGTACGGTCATTCTTGGGGGGCTTCTTCGCTGGTGCCATCAGCCTCGTCGATTTCGCCGAATTCCACCTGTCCGATCGCTTCGGTGGCACGCTTGGGATCGCCCTTGCAGAACACAAGCACGCTCTGGTGGGTCCGGCCCAGCTTGCGGGAGGCCTCGAATTGCCGCCCGGCGCGGATCGGGAGCGATCCGACGGCGGTGACGAGGATCGCATCGTTGTAGAACCGGGCACCGGCTGCCTCGAAGGCTTCCACTGTTTTGCCCGGCAAGTTGACGAAAAACCCACCCGCATCGCGGACATCACCGATCACCCAGACGGCGAAGCGATCGTCCCGCAGGCGGGAGACGGCGCCTGCGATGATCTGAGCATATGCCTCGAAGAAGGCTTCCTTGCCCAGCGTGGAGAGGTCGGCCGGATCGTCAGAATAGACCTCGAGGTTCCAATAGGGCGGGCAGCTGAAGATCAGATCGGCGTCCACCTCTTTCGCTAACGTGGCGATGTCGCGGCTGTCGCCGGTGATCCATTGTGGTGCGGGGCCTCCGCCCAGCGCCGCCTGTGCCTGATTGGCGGCGACCTGTTCGGCGCGCAATTCGATGCCGACGTAGGCCCGGCCAAGCTGGGACGCGACGACGCCGCGGACGGAACCACCTGCAAAGGGATCGAGGACCGTGCCGCCCTGTGGACAGAACCAGCGGTAAGCGATTTCACACAGGACCGGGTCGAAGATCGAAGTGCCCGAGGCTGCGGGTGCATCGGAGGCCTGATGGTGATCGGCGAGGAAAGCCTCAGTCGTCAGCTCATGGCCCAGTTCTGCCTCCTTGGCGCGTTTCTTGGCATAAAAGCTTGGATCGCCTGAGGTGTGCGACGGCATTAGCACGCCGCCATTGGTCTTGTCGCCGCCGACCACATGTTCGCCGCGCATCAGGTCTTGGCCGAAGGTGCGGGCCGGGAATTTAGCCATGCGTGGCCTCCTTATTCTGGCGACGGGCCGTTGCTGCTTTGGCGACCTGATCGGCCAAGCCGCCGCCGCCAAGGACCGCGCCATCGTTGAAGGCTTTGGCCGCGCCGGGCTTGTAATTCTTGCGCGAGCCGTTGCCGGGCATTGGGCTGCCGCCCGGACAGGCACGATCGCCTTCGCCGCGGCCGAGTTCCGACCGGATGCCGAGATCCAGCCAGGCGCGTTTGCGATCCTGCCACCAGCCTTTGCGGGCATCGAGGATGGAGAACGGCGGGATGCCAAAGCGCACGGCAAGGCTGCCGGACGAAGAGGCGGCCGTCTGTTGTTCCAGAACAACAAGAAAAGGAATTGAGGCATGGCTTTACCGCCCCGCGTTTATTTTACTCTGCACGAAGTCGCCGCCCGCTGGGATTGCAATCTTGCAGATATTGCAGGCTGGGCATCGGTCGGCCGTTTCGACATCATGACGGCGATTGCACCCTTCATTGTCGGATCGCAGATCTTGTCCGGATACGTTGTGGTTTCGGTCACGGATATCTTGCAGATGTTCCGGCGCTGCGGAACCGGACCGACAAAAAGCTTTCTGCGTCGTATGCGGCCGAAGGATCAGGAGGACTGGATCATGATCTCGGACCCTGCCGACCGCATTGAGGTCACACTGGCAGACCTGTTGATCATGGCCGATGACGTTCATCGTTTCGAGACGGATTGTGATCTCCTGCGCCGTCCCGCGTCGCACATTGGGTCGACAGCACGCTACGATTGGGAGGGTATGTACATCACCTTGATGGTGCGCATCCACGATCAGGGTCTGCCCGCAACCCAAGCGGAATGGTTGGGCGAGGTGCAGGAATGGTTTGTCGTCAATGGCGATGGCGATGGCGGAGAGGTGCCGGATGACCATGGCGAACCAACCGAGCGCGACCATCATTCGTTTTGTCCCCGGCATAAGCTTCCAAAAGCACCCCAAGTTCCGCGTCAATCGCCTGCTGGATCAGACGCTGTGCGCCAGATCTCAAAAGATCGGTCAGTGGATCAGACGAAAATCCTTGTGGATCGGGAAGCTGGCTGATGGTATCTCTCGTCATGTGGCATATCCTTTTCTCTGTGAGAATTGCCGCGCGTCAACAACGCCATGATATGCCGCCCCTAAGGGGTCATCACCAACTTTTAGCTATAGCTCAAGCAACCCCGGTGTAGCCCGCGTCTGGGACGGTCATGCCTGCGCAAAAGATCGCATTCGCCATGTCGATGGCATAAGCAGAGGTGTTACTCGACAATTTAGTTGCAGCGACCATAAAACTTCCCCCGAAGAATTGGTGTTGCGGCCAAGACCTCCCGCGACGACGCAGATCGATATAGCTGCGCAACCCTTTCAATCGTGGAAACAACCGGGGGGAATAAGGGGAAAATTCTAGGGATTATCCCAGAATTGGGTCACGCGGCGTTGCTGGACGACGCCCGGCCAAGTTGGGCCAAAAGCGGGATTGCCTCATAGCTGTGCAGCACGCGGTGCGGCGTTTCGGGTTGCAACGATACCGGCCCATGAAAATGCGACAAGATGGTACAGCCATCGGCCACCATCAAAGCCAGTTCGCCTAAATCGATGGAAACACAAGAAGTTACAGAATGGCGCAGATCCTTCAGCGCGGCCCTGCCATCTGTCAGATGACCTGCTGCAGTCAACACCTCATCTTCGGCAAACAGATATTCCACCTCTGCCCCAGACAGCGCCACAAGTTGATCCGATGACACCAACAAATCCACTTTCGCGCCAAAATAGGGCGCGCGCAGCAAAATCGGGCTGAACGTTCCGCGGCTCGGTAAATCCATATGGCGGATGGATTGGATGGGTATCAAATCGCCATCGACCGTTAGCACCAAATCGCCCGCGCGAAGATAGCCCGCAGCGCAGGGGCCATTTCCGGTTTCAATCGGCGTTTGCAAACCAACCCAAGGTGCCCGCGTTGGCGGTGTGTCGCCAAGCTTCACACCATACCAAAGCACAGAGCTATGACGCACCGTTCGGCCTGCCCTGGAACAAAGCGCCAAAAGATCATCGCGCAGCAGAGGCATCGGGTCGCGCCCACGCGTGTCACGCTGCAAGCCTGATAGCGTTTGTTCCAGCCGCAGTGACCAAAGCTTCGCCGGGCCATCCCACGAAAACACCACACGCGCAGCACCATCAAGGCTAAGCTGCAAAGGGCCGGGCAACACATGCCGGATCAGACGGTCACCTTGCCGGTGCAGCACGACAACACCCACCATTTCATCCACGAAAAGCGAGAACCCGCGCGGCCAGCCATCGGTAGATTTGTAATCCAGCAAGACCACAGACCCAATCAGCGGCAAGTCAAATTCCAGAATGAACGTGCCTTTGGCCAGCATTGCATCGGCGACAACGCCGCCAAGCACTTCATCGCGGTCCGACAGGGCAACCCAACCATCCATCCGCTTAGGCCACCCGCGCTGCGCGAACGAGGACCTGAGCCTCGAAGCTTTTCAAAGTGCGCCGCGCGGCCGGGCTGTAACCCGCCCCCGTGTTGGGATCAATCTCGGGGAAAAGCGCGCAGATTTCATCCACGATATCTTGCTCAAAGCTCTTTGCCGTATGCGGGCCCGGAAGGAAACTTTCGGTGGCCAGACCCGCTGAATAAATCACCTGATGCTTGTCAAACAACAGATGCACATATTCAACCTCACCGCCCTCCATCACCCGGACAGAGCGGTCATTGACCAGATCCTTGGCCGCAACCAAAACTTCCGGCTCGCCAAAAAGCAATTCGGCAAGGCTGTCACGGATCAGCACGCGGTGCAGCGGCGACAGCTTCAGCGCCCGGTGATTGCCAAAAGTGCGGGCGCGAATGTGGATTGGGGCAAAAGCCCCGGTGGCCTCGACGCGACGTCGCCCGATCCAGCGCAACGGTTGTGGGCCTTCGTCATGCGTCAACACAAGATCACCGGGTTGCAGGCTTTCCACCGGCACCTCGCCGTTTGGCGTCAAAATACCTGTGCCCGCGACAAAGCATGGGATCGAACTGAGGTTGACGATGCCGATATCCGACAGGCCGTTGCCGTTGCCTAAAGCAACCTCGTAGGTGAAGGACACATCTTCGGTATCGCCATCGGCCACGATGGTAAACGTGCCATCGGCGTTCAGGGTAATCTGTTGCCCCGAGGCCAAAGTCACCGTCGAGCCTGCCGTGACGGCCTGCCCATTGATATGCGTGATTATCAGCGTTCCACCCGATGGGCCCGTGTCATTCGCCAAAACATCCACAATTTTGGTGGCACCCGGGGCAATCGTGATGGCATCGTCATGTGCTATCAGCGCTGTTTGAACGGAATTCCCAGCGATCAACAGGCTACTGTCGAAGCTGCTATCCGCAGTATCAGCGATGCCAATACGGATCGAATTCAACACACCGCTATTGACCGGTATGGTTAGCGACAGCGTAACGGTAAACCCGTCCATTTCAGTATTAAAGGCGTCGTTCGTGTTATCAACCACAAGGTTTTGCTGGTTCGCCACATTAAGGTTGTTGACCGAAGTTAACCCGTTCCCGATCGAGATCGGCACAAGGTTACCATTGATCCACACCCCAATCACGTCATTGAACTGCGAGTTGATAAATTCTGGATATTCCTCGGAGGCGAAGACAAAACTCATTGTCATCGTATCGCCCGTTGGGATGAAATCGACATCAATCCAGACAGCGTCAAACGTGTTTGAACCCGCCAAGGCGTTGAAGGCTGCGTCGTTATCGGTCCCGGTTGTATTGGTGGATGTCCCAGTAGACCGGTTGGGGTCGCCATTGTTTTGGGTAAAGTCGTCCACATTCCCGGTCGACAGAATGACCCCGCTATCAGAGGGCGTGACCCCGTCTGCGCGGTCGCCATTGGTATAAATCGCCGAAGAGTTTCGAGGCCCGGAATAGCTGGCATCGACGACGGTTACACCTTCGCCAAATATAGCCTCTGCCATCGCCGTTGCCGAAGCATTGGTTTGATAGGAAAGATCTCTTCCGGTTGCCATTTCTGCCCTCAACTTTCGGTGAGGTCAGTTCAAACGCTTTTATGCAGGCCGGTTTTCCGGCCTTGCTTGGTCTTACTGCTGCTCGTTTGGGCACGTTGGCCCAGCGTTTGCCCTGCCTCAGGACTTATTATTGACGAATCTTAACCGTGCTTTCACAGCTTTGTCATCCCCAATTCAACTTTGCCCATCCGCGTGGTCAGGACCGGTGGCCCCTTGGTCACAGTGCACCTGCCTTGCATGGGCTGGCGCGCCGAGTTGCACAGCAAGGCGCTGTGCGATATTCCGTGCATTCAACACAGCCAAGGATGCCGCAATGCCCCAAACCCCTGTTGACCCCGTTGACCTTACGGCACGGCTGATCCAATGCCCCTCGGTGACACCTGATGAAGGTGGCGCGCTGGTGTTGCTGGCGGCTGTGCTGTCAGATGCAGGTTTCGTGTGCACACGTGTTGACCGTGGCGGTATCGCCAATCTGTACGCGCGCTGGGGGCGTACAGGTGCGAACCGGTCGTTCGGGTTCAATGGTCACACAGATGTAGTGCCTGTTGGGGATGTTGCCGCCTGGACCCATGACCCGTTTGGCGCGACCGTCGTCGACGGCTGGATGTATGGCCGTGGGACCACCGACATGAAATCCGGGGTGGCGGCCTTTGCCGCAGCAGCCATTGATTTTGTTCACCAAACGCCGCCCGACGGCGCCGTAATCCTGGCCATCACCGGTGACGAGGAGGGGGTCGCCACAGATGGCACCGTCGCTTTGCTGGATTGGATGGCCCAGACGGGCGAGGCGATGAGCGTCTGCCTTGTGGGCGAGCCGACCTGCCCCAATGTGATGGGTGAAATGATGAAGGTCGGGCGGCGCGGCTCTTTGACAGCGCAATTCGTGGTACGTGGCACGCAAGGCCATGCCGCCTACCCACACCGCGCCAACAATCCGCTGAACGCGCTGGTGCGCCTGATGGACCGGCTTGCAAATCACACGCTTGACGAAGGCACGGCTCATTTTGATGCCTCAACACTGGTCATAACCACGATCGACACCGGCAATCCGGCGACCAATGTGATCCCCGCCGTGACACGCGCAACCGTCAATATCCGTTTCAACGACGCCCATAGCGGTGCCAGTATCTCTGACTGGTTGTCGGGCATGGCCGCCACCTGCGCCACCGAATTTGGTGTCGAGATTGGCGTCAGCGTCAAAATCTCGGGCGAAAGCTTCGTGACGCCCCCGGGCGATCTATCCGCCCTGATCGCGCGGGCGGTTCATGCTGAAACCGGGATCACGCCAGAACTCTCGACCTCGGGCGGCACATCGGATGCGCGCTTTGTCAAAAACCACTGCCCGGTGGTTGAATTCGGCCTTGTCGGCAAAACTATGCATCAAGTTGATGAACGGGTTGAAATCGCACAGATCCACCAGCTTAAATCCATCTACACCCGCATCCTGACCGAGTATTTCGCATGAGCACCCAAATCGAGATCACCCAAGACCTGACCGCCTGCCATGCCTTACGCCGCACCGTGTTTATCGACGAACAAGGCGTGTCCGAGGCCGAAGAGATGGATGATCTGGACGGCCAGGCGGTGCATCTTTTGGCGCGTGTTGCGGGGCAGCCCGCAGGCTCGGCCCGGTTGCTGACCTACGGCGATACCGGCAAGATCGGCCGCGTCTGCGTATTGCAAAGCCAACGCGGCACGGGCCTTGGTGCGGCGCTGATCCATGCGGCGGTTGCGGTTTTTCGCGACCAGCCCGGCGTCACGTCGGTGAAACTCGGCGCGCAGATCCATGCGCTTGTGTTTTACGAAAAGCTTGGCTTTGCCGCCTATGGCCCTGAATATGATGACGCGGGCATCCCGCACCGCGATATGGTCTTGCCCCTTTAAAACCGGTGAAAACCCGATGCCCCACAGAAAAATCGCGGTAATCGCCCAAGGTTAGCTTTCCAGATGACGCCCCCGCCGCGCCGTGCTAGTCGGGATCATGGAACAATTGCCGTCAAAACCCCAAATCCTGCAATGGCTCAACGATAACCCAACGTTGACCACGAAACGCGATATCGCACGTGCCTTTGACATCAAAGGCGGCGCTTTGCGGATCGAGTTGAAACGCCTGCTCAAAGAGCTGGAGGACGAGGGCGCGCTGGCCAAAAGACGGCACAGCTACCGCGATGTCGAGGCGCTGCCTCCGGTCTCTATCCTGCGGGTCGAGGCCCCCGATGCGCAGGGCGATTTGTTTGCCCGCGCGGTCGAATGGTCCGGCGATGGCCCAGAGCCGCATATCTTGATCATCACCCGCAAGGACGACCCGGCCCTGGGCGAGGGTGACCGTATCCTTGCGCGGTTGGAACCTGTGGGCGGCAAAGACCACAGCCATCAAGCACGGTTGATCCGTAAAATCGGCTCTAATCCGCTAAAGCTGCTGGGCATATTCAAGGCCGAAAGCGATGGCGGGCGCATTGTGCCCGTCGATAAGAAAAACGACAAAGAATGGCGCGTTCCGGCGGGTTCGACCGAAGGGGCCCGCGACGGCGAACTGGTCGAGGCTGAACAATCCGGCGCGCGCCGCATGGGCCTGCCTAGTGCGCGCATCATCGCGCGGTTGGGCGACCCGTCCGGCCCTCGTGCCGTCAGCCTGATCGCGATTCACCAACACGGCATTCCCGATATCTTCCCCGATAAGGTCATCGCCGAGGCCGACGCCGCCCAACCCGCCGCTTTGGGCAAACGCGAAGACCTGCGCGCACTATCATTGGTCACCATCGATCCCGCCGATGCCCGCGACCGCGATGATGCCGTTTTGGCGATGCCGGACGAAGATAAATCCAACCCCGGCGGTTTTGTTGTTTGGGTCGCGATTGCCGATGTTGCCAATTACGTTCGCCCCGGTTCCGAGCTTGACCGCGAGGCCCGCCTGCGCGGCAATTCCAGCTATTTCCCCGACCGCGTTGTGCCGATGCTGCCCGATGTGCTTTCGGGCGATCTGTGCAGCCTGCACGAACATGTCGACCGCGCCTGCATGGCCGTTCGCATGGTGTTGGACGCATCAGGCAATAAGATCAGCCATCGCTTTACCCGTGGTTTGATGCGCTCTGTCGCGTCGCTGAATTACGCTCAGGTGCAAGATGCGATTGATGGTAACCCCGACGCGAAAACCACCCCTTTACTGGAAACGGTCCTGCGCCCGCTGTACGCCGCCTACACCGCCGCGAAACTGGCGCGCGCCATCCGCCAACCGCTGAACCTTGATCTGCCCGAGCGCAAGATCGTGTTGTCAGATGCAGGTGCGGTCACGTCGGTCGATTTCTACGAGCGTTTTGATGCGCATAAGGTCATCGAAGAATTCATGATCCAGGCCAATGTCGCGGCAGCAGAAGAACTGGTTCGCCTGAAACGCCCGCTGCTGTTTCGCGTGCACGAAGAACCCAGCCCCGAAAAGCTGGAAACCTTGCGCGAAGTGGCCGAGGCCTCTGGCTTCACCCTCGCCAAAGGTCAGGTTCTGCGCACCTCGCATTTGAACCGGTTGCTGGATCAGGCGAAGGATACCGATTTTTCCGAACTGATGAACATCACACTGCTGCGCTCGATGACGCAGGCCTATTACAACCCGGTGAATTTCGGCCATTTCGGGCTGGCATTGCGCAACTACGCACATTTCACATCGCCAATTCGGCGCTATTCCGACCTGATCGTGCACCGCGCCCTGATCTTGGGGCATGGCTGGGGCGATGACGGGCTAAGCCCTTTTGACGTCGAGAATCTGGACGAAACCGCCAAGCAAATCTCGGATACCGAGCGCCGCTCGATGATGGCCGAGCGTGACACGACGGACCGCTATCTGGCGGCCTATTTGTCCGACCGCGTTGGCGCGACGTTCAAGGGACGGATTTCAGGTGTGCAGCGATTCGGGCTTTTTGTGCGGCTGGATGAAAGCGGCGCGGATGGGTTGATCCCGATCCGCTCTGTCGGGCGTGAATTTTTCCACTTCGATCCTGACAACCAAACGCTGATCGGGTCGGAAACGGGGCTGACCATCGGCATGGGCCAGCGCGTAACAGTTCGCCTTGCCGAGGCGGCACCGCTAACAGGCGGCCTGATCTGCGAATTGCTAGAAATAGAAGGCGGCGCGCTGCCGACAGGCGGCAGATCCCGGGGTCGCGGTGGCCCCAAAGGCGGCCCACGTGGTCCCGGAAAGGCAGCAGCACATTCGCGTGCCGTCAAACGCAAGGTTTCGCGCAAACGCAAATAGGCGGCGCGCGAAACTCTGCCCATCGGGGCCAATCAGGCGATCCAGAGTTGCCAAGCCTATCCGTCGCGCTAAACTGGCTCCAAGCTAAACTCTGCAGAAAAAGGGTGGCACGAGCAATGATGAGACAGGCAAGTATCGTAATTCTAAGTTGGCTGACGACCGGCGGGTTTGCCATTGCTGGCCCGCCAGCACTTGGCCCTATCCTGAGCCAAACAAACGAGGTCGGAGTGACCGAACTGGTTGAAGTGGGCGACGATCAAGGCCTCGATCGCTGGCTGGCTCAGTTTCGCATTCGCGCACAGACAGCCGGGATCACAGCCTCGGTGCTTGACCGGGCGTTGACCGGCTTGAAATACGACGCCGATGTCATTCGTCGCGATCAAAACCAATCCGAGTTCACCAAAACCATTTGGGAATATCTTGACACCGCAGCGTCAGATGATCGTATCACCAATGGTCAGGCCGCCTTGCGCAAACATGCCGCCGTGCTGGATAAAATCGAAGCGCGCTACGGTGTTGACAAAGAGGTGGTCGTCGCAATCTGGGGGCTTGAAAGCGCCTATGGCACCTTTCGCGGCTCGGTCCCGATCCTACAAGCCATGGCAACCTTGGCCTATGACGGGCGGCGCGGTGCCTTCTTCGAGGCCGAGCTGCTAAACGCACTGAAAATCTTGCAAGCGGGTGATACCACACCCGAAGGGATGCGCGGCAGTTGGGCAGGGGCGATGGGGCATACGCAATTCATGCCGTCCTCGTTTCTGGCTTACGCCGAGGATTTTGACGGTGACGGCAAGCGCGATATCTGGGGGGATGACCCGACCGATGCGCTGGCCTCTGCCGCCGCTTATCTGGCGCATTTCGGCTGGCAAAAGGACGCGCCTTGGGGGGTCGAAATTGCCCTGCCAAAGGGGTTTGACTATGAGCTGACCGGGGAACGCCTGAAAAAACCGATAGCGGAATGGCGCGCCTTGGGGGTTAAATCCTTCGACGGAACGACTCTGCCCGATCATGGCCCAGCTTCGGTCTTGCTGCCCGGCGGTGCGCGCGGCGCTGCCTTTTTGATCTTCGCCAATTTTCAGGTGATCGAGCGGTACAATACCGCCGACGCCTATGTGATCGGGGTCGGGCATCTGTCGGACCGGATCAAAGGTGGTGCGCCGATCCGGGCGGCTTGGCCCCGCGAAGACCGCGCCCTGAAATTCGAAGAACGGATCGAGATGCAGGACCGCCTAACCAAAGCGGGCTTCGATACTTTGGGTGTTGATGGCCGAATTGGCCCCAATACGATTGCCGCCGTAAAGGCCTTCCAATTGGCCAATAGCTGGATCCCTGATGGCTATCCAAGCCTGCGCGTGCTGGAAAAGCTGCGCGGCTGACGGCGCTGTGCAACACGCAACAAGGGGGCCCCTCGCCAAACGTGAAACGCCGGTTGGCGGCGCAGTCCAAACGCTGCCAGAAGCGGCACGCTCGGGGCGCATCCTTGCAATTTGGGATAAATCACACCGCCCCCCGCAGGCCCGTCCAGAAACAGGCGGTTAACCTGCCAGGCGCCGTTTGCTGAATCGCTTGGGCCTCGCAGGTTAACGTGATCCGATCCAAAAAATCTTCATGACATTTTCGTGATTTGCCGCGTTGCACCAAATTGATGACTCCACAGATCGCAATTCCGGTCTAAGATAGTTTCAGATTTCTCAGACCGGAGCGTCAGTTCATGAAAAAAGCTACCCAAATTCTGATCACCACCTTTGTTCTTAGCACTGGCTTCGCTTCGGGTATTGGCTTTGCCAAAGAAGGCGTCGCAGATCCAACAGTCAAAGCTTGGATGGACCTGATGGGTTCAAACGGTGCAAACTCAAAAATCCTTGGCGACATGGCGGGCGGCAAAACCGCTTTTGACGCTTCCGCAGCCGAAGCTGCCAAAGCGGCTTTGATCGCCAATGCCGCTGAAACCGAAGTTAAATTCGCAACCCAAGCTTCTGACCCCGTCTCGGATTCAAAGCCTGAAATCTGGACTGATTGGGCAGGATTCGTGGTTAAAGCCCAAGCGCAAGGCGCTGCTGCGACTGCGTTGGATGTGTCTTCGGTTGAATCCATTCAGGCCGGCATGGGTGCCGTTGGCGCGACTTGCGGCGCATGCCACAAGGAATACCGCATCAAAAGGTAATCCGCATTGCTTACCTCAGGCTGGGTGCAACGTTGCGCCCGGCCTTTTTATATTTCGTGAAAGCCTATCCGCAAGAAACGCGCGTAATCACACTGCTCTCATTTAGATAGAAGTTGAGACGCGCCGCATCGTATTCTTGCGTGACAATCCCCGCAAAGGGCACAACCCGGTAGCGATGCGATATTCTGACCGTTCTGATATTGCCTTCAGGCTGGCCAATCAGGCCCTGAACCTCTGCCACACCACAGCTATCTGGTTCGCGCGATTGCAAAATGCTTTCGGGCACAGATGCGGTGGGCAGCACTATATCGACAGGTCTGCCAGGATCAGGCGTGCACGCAATCAGCAAAAAACTGGTGAAAAGGGCAAAACTGGCTTTCATTCGTCGTTTCTCACGTTGTAATCAAACCTTGTTTCACACATTTTGAACAAAATTGACAGGGGAGGATTACCTAATGCGCACCCGTGCCGCGGTCGCCGTTGCCGCCGGAAAACCACTTGAAATCATGGAAGTTAACCTTGACGACCCGAAAGAGGGTGAGGTTCTGGTCGAGATCAAGGCCACCGGCATTTGCCATACGGACGAGTTCACCAAGTCTGGCGCGGACCCGGAAGGGCTTTTCCCCGCGATCCTTGGTCATGAAGGTGCGGGCATTGTCATCGCTTGCGGGCCGGGCGTGACCACCCTGAAACCCGGCGACCACGTGATCCCGCTGTACACGCCAGAATGTCGGCAGTGCCCAAGCTGCCTCAGCCAGAAAACCAACCTTTGCACCGCCATCCGCGCGACCCAAGGTCAGGGGCTTTTGCCGGATGGCACGACCCGATTTTCCATGCTCGATGGCACGCCGATCCACCATTATATGGGGTGCTCTACCTTCGCCAATCACACCGTTGTTCCAGAAATTGCGCTGGCGAAAGTCCGCAAAGATGCCCCGTTCGATAAAATTTGC